>JAJYMF010000443.1 GCA_021787175.1 Pseudomonadota bacterium
TGCGCGAACGTGCCGTCGCAGCCGGCGGCGAAGCGCTCGCCGCGATAGCCCGATTCGTCGAGACGGTGCTGCTGCAGCATCGTGCCCATGGCGCCGTCGAGGATCAGGATGCGGCGGGCCAGCGCGTCGAGCAGTTTTTCGACGCGCTCGGGGCGCAGCCAGGGCAGGGCGACAGTCATGGTTTCCTTGCCAGCAGCGAGAGGATTTCGAAATGCGGCGGCTTGCGTTCGCGGCCGAGGCGCTGACAGCCGATCACCTCGAGGCCGGCCTTGCGCGCGTAGCCGAGTAGATCCTCGCGGCGGAAGCCGAGGTTGCGGTGGTCGTAGGGCGCGACCACGGCGCGGTGCGCGTGCCGGGCCAGGGTCACCGCCAGCAGGCGGCCGCCGCTGCGCAGCGCGCGCGCGGCCTCGGCCACGGCCTGCGCCGGGCGCTCGCTGTAGGTCAGCGCATGCAGCATCAGCACCAGGTCGAAGCGGCGCGCGCCGAGATCGAGCGCGTGCATGTCGCCGCTGCGCACCTCGACGTTGGCGAATGGCCGCAGGCGCTCGCGCGCCGCCGCGACCACGCGTTCGCTGGCGTCCACGCACAGGATCGAGCGCGCATGCGGCGCCAGCAGCTCGCCGAGCACGCCGTCGCCGGAGGCGATGTCGAGCACATCGCCGGTTTCCTGCAACTGCAGCATCGCGCGCGCCAGCGTTTCCCAGGTGCGGCCGGGCGAATAATGACGCTCCATGTCACCGGCGACGCTGTCGGCCCAGCCGGAGTCGCGGGCGCGCTGCGCGAGCACGTCGGGCAGACGCTGCGCATCGGTGTCGAGCAGGGCATCGTCGATCTGTTCGCGCAGCGTCTGCAGCAGGGCGTCGCGGTGCGGATCGCTGCCGTGCTGGGCGCGGTAGTAGGCCGAGACGCCGGCACGGCGGTCGCGCACCAGACCGGCCTCGCGCAGCTTGGCGAGGTGCGTGGACACGCGCGGCTGCGCCAGATGCAGCACGGCTGCGAGTTCGGCGACGGTCAGCTCCTCGCGCTCGAGCAGCGCCAGCAGGCGCACCCGGGTGGGGTCGGAGAGCAGGCGCAGCAGGGTGCTGGTGTCGGTCAGGTCCATCGCTATATCCATTTATCGCGATGAAAGGATGGAAAGGCTAGACCGACGGTCGCGATGCGTCAAGGCGGTAAACTGGCCGCTTTGCCGGAGGTGTTCATGCGTCTGCGCGTCCTGTTGGCACTGGTGTTGCTGGTCGTGACCGCGGCGTCCGCTGCGGTCACGGTGCCCGAGTCCGCGTTCCTGCGCCTGCCGGCGCCGGCGGGCGGTCTGCCGTATCGCCTGTACCTGCCGCCGTTTGCCCGTGCCGGCGAACGCCTGCCGCTGATCGTGTTCCTGCACGGCTCGGACCAGGACGGCAGCGACAACGCCGCGCAGATCGCCTATGGCGCCAACGGCGCGCTGGAACTGCTCGACGATGCGGTGTCCAAGCGCATTCCGGTGCTGTTCGCCGCGCCGCAGACGCCGCACGAGTACTGGCGGCCGGCCGCGCTGATGGCGGTGATCCGCGCTATCGAGGCGCGCTGGCCGGTGGATCGTGACCGGATCTATCTGACCGGGCTCTCGTCCGGCGCCACCGGCGTCTGGGATCTGGCCAAGGCCTGGCCGGACCGCTTTGCCGCACTGGTGCCGATGTCCGGCGCGACCGAGATCGCCGGTCTGAACAGCATCGCGACGGTGCCGGAGTGGGTGTTCCACTCCGCCGACGACAACGACACCAACGTGGTCAGCGGCTTCGGCGGCGCCATGAAGGGTTCGCGCACCGTGGTCGCTGCGCTGCGCGCGGCCGGCGGCCAGCCCTGCTACACCGAATACGCGCACGGCCCGCAGCCGGCCACGCACGTCATCTGGCCCGAGGCCTATGCCACGCCCGGGCTGCTGCGCTGGATGCTGGCGCAGCGCCGCGGCCGGCCGTCGCCGCTGGCGTGCCCGCCGGATGCGCGTTCGCGCTGAGCGCGCGCGCTACACTTTTCGACTCGAACGACCGTTTGCCGCCGGATCGGCGGCGCATCCCGGAGACGCACCATGGATTTTCGCTACACCGACGACCAGCTCTCGATCCAGTCCGTGGCGCGCGATTTCGCGCAAAAGCGCATCGCGCCGGTGGCGGCGGAATTCGACAAGTCCGGCGAGTTCCCGCTGGACACCATCCGCGAGATGGGCCAGCTCGGCCTGATGGGCATCGAGGTGCCCGTCGCCTACGGCGGCGCCGGCATGGACCCGATCAGCTATGTGCTGGCGATGATCGAGATCGCCGCCGCCGACGCCGCGCACTCGACCATCATGTCGGTCAACAATTCGCTGTTCTGCAACGGCATCCTGCAGTACGGCACGGAAGCACAGAAACAGAAGTACGTGCGCGCGATCGCCTCGGGCGAGGCCATCGGCGCCTACGCGCTGACCGAGCCGCAGTCCGGCTCGGACGCCTCCAACATGCACACCCGCGCGGTGCGCAGCGAGGACGGCAGCCACTACGTCATCAACGGCAAGAAGAGCTGGATCACCTCCGGCCCGGTGGCGAAGTACATCGTGCTGTTTGCCATCACCAGTCCCGGCAAGGGCGCCAAGGGCGTCAGCGCGTTCATCATCGACACCGCGCGCGAGGGGTTCCACCGCGGCAAGACCGAACCCAAGCTGGGCATCCGCGCCTCGGCCACCTGCGAGATCGAGTTCACCGACTATCGCTGTCCGGTCGACGATCGTCTCGGCGAGGAGGGCAAGGGCTTCGGCATCGCCATGGGCGTGCTCGACGCCGGCCGCATCGGCATCGCCTCGCAGGCGATCGGCATCGCCCGCGCCGCCTACGAGGCCGCGCTGGCGTGGTCGCGCGAGCGCAAGGCGTTCGGGCAGGCGATCGGCAGCTTCCAGATGACCCAGGCCAAGATCGCCGACATGAAGTGCCGCCTCGATGCGGCCACGCTGCTGACCCTGCGCGCGGCATTCGCCAAGGACCAGGCGGTGAAGCACGGCGGGCGCTTCGGCACCGAGGCGTCGATGGCCAAGCTGTATGCGTCGGAGGCGGCCATGTTCATCACCCACCAGGCGCTGCAGATCCACGGCGGCATGGGCTATTCCAAGGAGATGCCGCTGGAGCGCTACTTCCGCGATGCCAAGATCACCGAGATCTACGAGGGCACCAGCGAGATCCAGCGCATGGTGATCGCGCGCAACGAGACCGGGCTGCGCTGAATTTCAGCCCAGCCCGGCCAGTTCGCGGTTGAGCAGTTCGGGCTCGGCGATGTTCAACTCGATCACCCGCTTCAGGCGCGCGAGGCTGTCGAGGTCGATGCGATCCCAGGCCAGCGCGATGCGCTGCGGCTCCACCCGCGCCGCCTCGACGCCCATGCTGATCACCACGGCGTCGTGCACGCGCAGGTCCATGCGGAAACGCGTGCCCGGCTCGGGATCGCAGCCGGGCGGGCGCACCACCAGCACGCCTTTCAGCGACATGTCGATCAGCTGCGTGTCCCAGTAGCCGCCGGCGGCATACAGACGCGCGCTGCCGTCCAGCGCCAGGCGTTGAAAGCGGCGGCGTTCTTCGGCTGCGGACTCCGGTTCCATGGATGCATCCCTACGGCGAAGACGCGGCGATTCTGCGCGGCGGCCGCGGCGGGCAGCAAGTCCCGCCGCGTCAGACGCCGCGATGGAGGATCAGTTCGAGCACGAACTTGGTGCCGAAAAACGCCAGCACCAGCACGGCCATGCCGGCCAGCGTCAACTGCACCGCGCGGCGGCCGCGCCAGCCCCAGCGCCAGCGGCCCAGCAGCAGGGCGCCGAACACCAGCCAGGCGATCACCGACAGCACGGTCTTGTGCACCAGGTGCTGCTCGAACAGATTGTCGACGAACAGCGCGCCGGTCAGCAGGGTGGCCGAGAGCAGCACGAAGCCTGCGGCGATCAGGCGGAACATCAGCGCCTCGGTCAGGGTCAGCGGCGGCAGCGCGCGCAGAAACCGCGACAGCCGGCGTTCGCGCAGCGCGTGTTCCTGAAACGCCAGCAGCAGCGCCAGCAGCGCCGCGATCGACAGCAGTCCGTAGCTGAGCAGGGCCAGGGTCAAGATCGGAA
>JAJYMF010000028.1 GCA_021787175.1 Pseudomonadota bacterium
CCAACACGGAACTGCGCGCGCTGCACACGTAGCATCACCCCGGTCGGACCAGAAATTGGACTGAAGCGTTGATAAGAACGTTTCATGACAATTTCATGGGCAGCAGGTACCATGGTTCCCGCATCCTGCAGCCCAATCCAAAGACGCAACTGCGCTAAGACGCAGATTTTCCATCTTACAGAAGGAGACCACCCGTGCAGTCCAACATCCAGTCGCATTACGTTAACAGCCCCGGCCGCAATGGCATCGCGCTATCCGCCGCGCTAGCCCTAGGCCTCGCCCTGGCTTTTCCCGCATCCAGCAGCTACGCCGCAAGCGAGGCGCAGCTGAAGGCCAGGGCCGTAGCCCACAAGGCGGTCAAAAAGGAAAAAGTGGTGTTCCAGGTCTCCGACGGCGACCCGCAGAAATGGAACCTCGCATTGAACAACATTAAGAACGTGCAGGATGCACTGGGCAAGGACAACGTCGATGTCGAACTCGTCGTCTACGGCCCGGGGATCGGCATGCTCAAGATGGAGTCCCCGGTAGGCAACCGCGTCAACGACGCTGCCGCCAACGGTTCCAAGATCGTCGCCTGCGAAACCACCATGCATGCGCAGAAACTGAGCAAGGACGATATGCTCAAGAGCATAGGTTACGTCCCCGGCGGCGTAATCGAACTCATGAAAAGAGAAAAAGAAGGCTGGGCCTATATCCGGCCCTAGCCGCGCGTACGCTCCGGGCGCGTTGGACCCACCTGGAGCCTCGTCCCGCAGCTGTGTACGGCCCCTGCCAGTCCTGCTTGCCAGGCACTGGCGGTCGGCCTAGCATTTTTGCATTGCCACCCTATCGGAGTTAGCCATGACGCGACTGATCGCGCTGGTGCTGGGACTGCTGCTTGCGCTGCCCGCTGCCGCGGACGATGGGGCGAGCGTGGTGCAGGCAAAGGGGAATTTCGCCGACGTCAAGGACGATCTGGTCACGGCGATCGAACAGCGCGGGCTGATCATCAATTCCACCTCCCACGTCGGCGACATGCTCGAGCGCACCGGCCGCGACCTGGGAAAGACCAGGCGCATCTACGACCAGGCCGAGGTTCTCGAATTCTGCAGCGCGACGGTGTCGCGCGCGATGATGGAAGCCGATCCGCACAACCTGGTCTATTGCCCCTACACCATCGCCATCTATACGCTGCCGGGGAAACCCGGGGTGGTCTACCTGGCCCACCGCAAGTATCCGCGCAGCGCGGCGCTGAAACCGGTAACGGATCTGCTCGCGGGCATCGTCGCCGATGCATCGAAGTAAGAACTCACTCAGGGTCCATTACTGCGCGGGAAAATGTCGGGCGGGCGGGGCCAGACCCCAGAAGCACCGCATCTTCGGCTTGGCCTAATTCCTTGCCCGTTTCGTAACTTGCGTGACATCCGTCCGCATCAGGGCACAGCCGGATTAGGGAAAGCAGCATGACGAAAATTCTCGAAGCGGAAGCGCTGCACACGTTCTACGGCAAGAGCCACATCCTGCACGGCGTAACCCTGGAGGTGAGCGAAGGCGAGATCGTGACCCTGCTCGGCCGCAACGGCGCGGGCAAGACCACCACGCTGAGGAGCCTGGTCGACTCACGCACGCGCGCGAGGGCGCGGTGCGCATCCTCGGCCACGCGACCACCGACTGGCCTTCCTATCGCATCGCCGCGCTGGGCCTGGGCTACGTGCCGGAGGGGCGGCGCATTTTCGCCAATCTGACGGTCGAGGAAAACCTGAAGGTGCCGGTCGATCGCCCCGGGCCATGGAACATCCCGCGCGTCTACCAGCTGTTTCCGCGTCTCGCGGAGCGCAAGTCGAACAAGGGACGCCAGCTCTCCGGCGGCGAGCAGGAAATGCTTTCGATTGCGCGCGCGCTGCTGCTCAATCCGAAAATTCTGCTGCTGGATGAGCCCTCGCAGGGCTTGGCGCCCACCATCGTGCAGGACGTGTTCAACGTCGTCGTCGCCATGCGCAAGGAAGGCATGTCGGTGTTGCTGGTCGAGCAGAACGTGCGCGCCGCAGTCGAGATCGCCGACCGCGCCTATGTGCTGGACGACGGCAAGGTCGTGTACGAGGGACCCGCAGCCGAATTCGCCCAGGACGAGGAACGGGTGCGCGCACTGGCCGGCGCCAGCGCCGAGAAGTGGGAAGAGGTCGAGTAATCTTGCGGCGTGGCAGCGGGGCGCAGCTGCTTGCCTGCGCCGCGCTGCGCGCTGTCCGCACGGGCGATGTATTATCCGCCGCAGCTTGACCCGGCCCGTGGCGGAACATTTCCGTTCTTCGTGACCTGCGTCAACCCGGGGCGCTTCGAACTGGCGCATTAATAGGCGCGCGGCAACAGCTCGTATCCCGGCGTTTGCTTTGGATTCCGGGCCGAAGTATCCTCAGCTCCCGGACCCTGTATGCCTGCGCCTGAAGCGTTGCTCGGGCTGCACACAACGGAATTCGACGAAGAACAAGCGATGGGCTGCGCGTATACCCGATTCAGAGCATCTGCCTCAAGGCAGTCCGCCGGCGGTGCTCGCCGCCCGCCCGGAACCGGACCCGCATGAACACGCGACGCGCAAGCGCGGCCGCGAAGGAACTGGCTTGGCCCGCTCCGCCTTACTTCGAGTTCGCGCACGAAAAGGGCGGCTCGGGCTGGAACGACTGCGTGCTGACGTTCCGCGACGGCACCAAGTCCAGCGGCCGGCTGCACCGCTTCGAGGCGGAGGCCGCCGAGCTGAGGTTCGAGCCGCAAGGCGGACGCGAGCCGGTCAGCATTCCGTTTTCCATTCTGCTGAAACTGTACTTCCCCCAGCCGCTGGCGCTGCGGCGCGAGACCCTGCCGGCGGCTGCCACCGCCGCCGAGACCGACCGGCTCAGACGTTCGGAGCGCTACTCGTTCCGGATCGAACTCGCGAACGGCGAACTGTTCCTGGGGACGACGCTGGGCTACGTCAGCGCACTATGCGGCCTATTTCTGTATTTTCCGGAAGCAAACGGCGATGTCGTGCGCTGTTTCGTGCCGGCCCAGGCGGCGAAAACCTGCAGCATAGACGCGCCGATCGGACAGGTGCTGGTCGACCAGAATGCGGTTTCCGTCGAAGCCGTGGATGCCGCGTTGAACCTGCAGACCCTGCTGCGCACGCAAAAACTCGGCCAATTCCTGACACAGAACCGGATCGTGTCGTCGGACCAGCTGGAGACGGCGCTGGAACTCAAGCATAAACGCCCCAAGCAGAAGCTGGGGGAAGCCCTGGTGGAACTGGGCTTCATTTCCAGACCGGAACTGGAAATGGCGCTCGGACGCGAGGCGCTGGAGCGCACCATGCCGATCGGGCAGATCCTGTCGAAAAAGATGGGCATCGTGGACGAGCAGGCGATCAACGGCGCCATGGCAAACAGGCTGGGCATACCAACGGTCGACCTGAAGGCCAGGATTCCGCCCAACATAACCGCCAGAATACCGGCGGCGATCGCGCATCGCCGCCGCGTGATGCCGCTGTGCGAAGCCGAAGGCGCGCTGATCGTGGCGATCGAGAACCCGATGGACAACGCCGTGCTGGATGAATTGCGCGCGCTCACGCGCATGAAAATCCTGCCCGTATCTGCCTCGGCCGAGGACATCGCCAACTCGCTCGCGAACCATTACGGCCCGCCCAGTCTCAGCACCACGTCGCCGCCCATCATCGATCGCAGAAAGACCCCGCGCAATGCGCCGCAGCAGGCGGCCGATCCGATGGCAAGCACGGTGGCCGGCGTGCAGGAGTTGATGTCCCGCCTTGCGGCCGAGAGCGGCAACCAGGACATCCCCGAGCAGCAGGCCGTCCGCAGCGACAGCGCGCTGGTCGGCTTGGTCAACCGCATCATCATCGACGCAGTCGAGCAAAAAGCGTCCGACGTCCACATCGAAGCGAACCTCGCGCCCAAAACCACGCGCGTGCGCTTTCGCAAAGACGGCAATCTGGTCGACTACCTGGAATTGCCGGCGCAATTCCGCAACGCGGTCGTATCCAGAATCAAGATCATGAGCCAGCTCGACATCACCGAGCGGCGTAAACCCCAGGACGGCAAGATCGACTTCAGCCGCTTCGG
>JAJYMF010000456.1 GCA_021787175.1 Pseudomonadota bacterium
AGCCGACGCCGCTTCGCGGCGCGGCTTAACTGAGGCGTTAGATGGCGCAACAAGCTTCCTAAGGGGTTCGAAATGTCAGAAGAGAAGAAGTGCCCGTACTGTGCTGAAACGATAAGGTGGGAGGCGGTTAAGTGCCGTTTCTGCGGCAGCGAGTTGACTGGCAATGTCGCTAGTAAATCACCAGCCGCACCTCGCGTCGCTTCGTGCTCCAGCTGCAACGTCGCTCTCATCGCCCACGAAACGAACAAGTCTGTGAGCCTGGTTGGTTTGATTGGTGCAACTTTTTTTCTGGTCGGCCTGGCCATCGCATTCGCCAATCTTGTCCTTGGCCTAATTGTCATTGGCGTCGGTGTACTCATCAGCGTAACGGGCAGAGGCAAGAACCTAGAGATGGTGTGCCCTCAATGTGGCGCTCGTACCAATCCGCTGTAACGCGGGTGCCGTCTAATAGTAGTTATGTGTATGAACTCTGGCTGCAAATAAACCGTACCAAAACGAGGATCGCAAGATGAGGGTTATAGCTACAGCACTGTTTTTGACAGTTATCTGCTTACCGGTTGTTGCGGCTGCGGGTAGTGGCTACAAGATCACGGGCCAATCCGGCATCATGTTCTTCGTAGCAGTTGACGCCGCGCAGAAAGATAACGAGGACGTCTATCGCCTTGCCGTGGGTAAAGCATGTGCGGGTAAGCCTATATGTCAGGTTCAATTCTGGGTTGGTAGCGCGCCGAGCAGATTCCCATTAACTGATGCTCAGGTTGACTCCAAGCTGGTGCAGTGGCAGCTGAATCTCAATACCGGGCTCCGTCAGTGGTTGGTGAAATGTAAATATTCCAAATTGTTCGCCAAAGAAAGAGAGTGCATGTAGCCATGCGTAACGAACACACACATAACAACGGGCCCCTGGCGACGTCGGCGCTGACGCGCCGCCGCGCTTGAATCCAAGCGTTGGCCACTTTTCCTACCAACAAGGAGGTCCCATGGAAAAGCTCTTTGCTATCGCACTGCTCGCTCTCTCGTTCTCTGCTCTCGCTGCCTCCGCCGACCCGGTTGCGCCGGATGCCTGGATGGGTGCCCACCCGAGTGTCCAGATCACTGTGGCTCATGGAACCGCGCCGGCATAAAAGGGGACGTAGGCAATTAAATTGGGCGACCACTCGCGGCCGGCCGCTGCCGAATGCCGCTTGATCTTGGGGATACATCCCCATATCATCGGGATGAAGCAACGAGGAGGGACGCGCCATGGCCGCAGTCGCCCACCCGGTCCAGATCCCGGATCTGGCCGGCGAGCAGGCCCGCCGCGATCTCGCCCGGGCCGTGGCCAGCCTGTTCACGCGCTGGCAATTGCCGACCGAGGTCCAGCTCGCGCTGCTCGGCATGAGTCCGGAAAGCCGCAAGGTCCTGGCGCAGTACCGCCGCGGCGAACGCGCCCTGCCGGGCACGCGCGATACGCTCGACCGCGCCGGCTACCTCCTCGGCATCCACAAAGCGCTGCGCCTGCTGTTCCCCGAGGACGAGGGCTTGCGCTACGGCTGGGTGCAGCGCCGCAACCGCCTGTTCGGGGAGCGCACGCCGCTGCAGGTGATGGTCGAGGATGGCCTGGTGGGCCTCGCCCGCGTGGCGCGGTTCGTCGATTTCCAGCGGGGCCAGTAGGTGTCGCTGTTCGATCGCCTGACCGAATTCGACGGCGCGCTCTATCGCAACATCACCTCGCTGCGCACCTCGATCGACCTGTTCGACGACCTGCTCGAGGACGCGGCCGCGCGCGCCGCGGCGCTGGCCGCGGACCTGCGCATGCGGCCGTGGCCGCCAGGCATCATCGAGCGCGGGCTGGTCTACTCGGAAGCGATCGACTACCCGTTCGCCGGCGACACCACGCTTGCCAGCCGCTATGGCGATGGCACGGTGCGCGTGTGGTACGGCGCGCTCGAGGAACCCACCTCGCTCGCCGAAACCTGCTGGCACCAGCTCCGGCAGGTGCGTGCGATCGATGGCGTTGCCGGCGTGGTGACGCGCTACCGCGCGATGTACCGCGTCCACGCGCGCGGTCTCTTCCTCGAACTGCGCGGCAAGGAGGTCGAGCACCCCGAGCTGCTGGATGACGATCACGCGGCGACCCAGGCCGTGGCCAGGCATGCGTCCGGGCAGGGGCTCCCGGGCGCGCTCTATCCCTCCGCACGCTGGCCCGACGGCAGCTGTCTGGCGGCCTTTCGCGCCGACCCTCTGAGCGACCCGACGCTCGTCTACTACCTGACCTGCCGCATCGACCCGATCGCGCAGACGGTGACGATCGAACGCACGCCCGGCACGGTGGATCGCGTGCTGCATGCCAGCGAGCTGCGACGCCGGCGCTAGCGCGTCTGTCGAAG
Organism: Pseudomonadota bacterium; assembly: GCA_021787175.1. Taxonomy (GTDB): domain Bacteria; phylum Pseudomonadota; class Gammaproteobacteria; order Xanthomonadales; family Rhodanobacteraceae; genus Metallibacterium. The sequence continues at coordinate 2,370 of JAJYMF010000456.1, forward strand.
CCACGCCGGTGGCCCTCGCATGGCGAACGTCAGGCCGCAGAGGCCACGCCACTTGACAGTCTATATTTAGACTAGCCAGCATGGGCCATGTGGCGAATCGAAGAGCACCGGCAGGCGGACAAGGAACTCTCCTCCGGTCGTGTTCCTGTCGAAATCCTCAAGCGATACGAGAAGTGGAAAGACATCGCCATGCTCTCAGGGCCTCGAGGGCTTCGTGCCATCAAGGGCTTTCGCGATGAGGCGCTTTCGGGTGACTGGAAAGGCTATCGCTCCTCACGGCTCAACGAGCAATGGAGGGTCATCTACCAGGTGCTGGCAGATGCCCTGCTTGTCCGGGTCGTCCGCGTGACCCCGCATGACTATCGGAGAACCTGATATGCGCCAATTCACCCAGGCAAAAAAGCGTGTCGACGTATCCCCCGGTGAATCGGTGCGCATCATTCGCGAGCTGCAGGGTTTTACCCAGACCCGGCTCTCCGAGCTGTGCGGCATTCCCCAGACCACCATCTCCGGCATCGAGACGGGGCGGGTCAACCTCGGCGTTGAGCGTGCCAAGATGCTGGCTGTCGCGCTGCACTGCCATCCGGCAGTCCTGGTATTTCCTGGCTGGCAAATCGGCACTGCGGCCTGATCCGTCAATCCGGGTCGCGCTACGCGGGGCGACTTGAATCAGGCGTCGTGCGTCGACTTGGAGCGGTACCCCGTCTTCCGGCGCGGAGGCAGCGACACGTGTCGGCAGTCTTGTGCTGATGGGGCCGCGACGGCAGCCGATAGCGCACTAGAATGGTGCAATGCCTGCTCCTGCCCTGCACCTCGACGATGCCCTCGGCGCCGCGCTCAGCACCGGCGTGGCGCAGCTCGACGCGGCGCTGACGCTGGTCGCGGTGAATGCCGGGCTGTGCGAGCTGCTGGGCGTCGGTGCGGCGCGGTTGCGCGGGCGCACGCTGGCGGCGCTGGCGCCGGGCGAGGACGGGCTGCCGGCCGGCGCGCGCGCGGTGCTGGCGGCGGGTCGTGTCTGGCGCGGGCACGGCGTGGTGTTCTGCGCCGAGCCGCCGGCCACGCACGCCCTGGACGTGGTGCTGACGCCGTGCGGCGACGGCCTGCTGCTGGAGGCGCAGTCGGCGGCGACGCCGGAATCGCCGTCGCGGCTGTCGGCCAGCCTGCGCGGCTTCGCGCACGAGGTGCGCAATCCGCTGGCCGGCCTGCGCGGCGCGGCGCAGCTGATCCGGCGGCGCGTCGATGATGCCGAGCTGGCCGAGCTGGCCGGGCTGATCGTGACCGAGGCCGATCGCCTGTCGGCGCTGGCCGATCGCCTGCTGCATCCGCCGGCGCCGGCGCCGCGGGCCGCGCTGAACATCCACGATCCGCTGGAGCGCGTCGCCGCGCTGGTCGAGGCCGAGGCCGGCGCGCCGTCGGTGCAGCGCGACTACGACCCCAGCCTGCCCGACGCCCATGGCGATGCCGACCGCCTGCAGCAGCTGTTGCTCAACCTGGCGCGCAATGCGCTCGAAGCCGGCGCGCGGCACCTGATCCTGCGCACCCGCGCCGAGCACGGCCTGCGCCTGGGACCGGCCGCGCGCGCGTCGCTGCGCGTCGAGGTGATCGACGACGGCGTCGGCGTGCCGGAGGCGCTGCGCGCGACGCTGTTCGAGCCGCTGGTGTCCGGCCGCGCCAACGGCAGCGGGCTGGGCCTGGCGCTGGCGCGCGAGA
>JAJYMF010000435.1 GCA_021787175.1 Pseudomonadota bacterium
TCGCTCGCGTTGCCGGAGCAGCTGTCCGTCGTCGGCTTCGACGATGCGCCGGTGGCGACCATGATCTGGCCGCAGCTCACCACGGTCCGCCAGCCGGTGCGTACGCTCGGTCGCGTCGCCGCCGATCTGATCAGCGAATATCAACCGCACCGCCACGGCTGGCCGCAGCCGGCGCCCCGGCGGCGCGTGCCCCTGGAGATGATCATCCGCGGCTCGATCGGCACAGCGCCCGCGGACGCCTGAGCGCACACGCCGCGCGGTCCGCCTGGTCACGGCCGTCGCCCCCAACAGCGCGCCCGCGTCATGCCAGCGGCTCGAAGCGCGACGCTGTGACGGAACCGCACGCGGGCGCAATCCGGCCTAGATGCGGATCCGCTGCCAGGCGCGCGAGCGCCAGCGCGAAAACAATGCCGCACCGAGCAGAACGACGTAGATGATGACCGCACTCCAGCCCCCGCGTGCACCCCAGCCGAATTGCGGCAGAAAATGCACCCAGCCCTCCCCGGGAGCGAACGTGAACGCGTACGCCAGCGGCAGGAAGACGAGCCAGCAGACCGGAAAAATCAATGCGGCGGGAACGCGCACGTCGCCCGCACCCCGCAGGCACATGCTGCTGCCGAGATTCAGGCCGTCGAAGAACTGGTAGGCCGCGGCGAACCACAGCAGCTGCGCGCCCAATTGCGCCGCCTGTACCGAGGCGCGGTCGTGCGCACCGGCAAACAGCGGCATCAGCCACGGCCCGCCCACCGCGAGCAGCACTCCGATCCCGCCCATGACCAATGCGGCGAGCAGGATGATCCGGGTGCCGAGGCGCAGTGCCCAGGCGCGATCGCCCGCCCCGATCGACTGACCGACGAGGGTGGCCGCGGCCGTGGCGATGCCGATGCCCGGCAGATAGGCGATGGAGGTGAGCACCGTGACCATCTGAGTGGCCGCGCCGCCGATCATCCCGTAACGGACCTGCATCATCTGAAACACGGAGAATCCGAGCACGTCCGCCGCCGGCATCAGTCCGAGCGGAAATCCCAAGCGCAATTGCCGGCGCAGCGCCTGCCAGCGCGGTCGCCACATGAGATGTGGTTTGAACAGCGCGCGGATCGGCGCGCGCAGAAACAACACGAACCCGACCAGGAATCCGACCGCCTGTGCCGCGTTGCTCGCCCAGGCCGAGCCGGCCACGCCCAAGCCCAAATGGAAGATGAAGAGGTCATTGAAGATCGCATTGGCGAGCGCCGCGGCCGCGGCCACGAGGAAGCTGATGCGTGTGCGGCCGATGCCATTGAAAAATCCCATCATGGCCCAGGCCGCCACCGCAATCGATGCGCCGCCGATGCGCGGCAACCAGAACTGCACGGCCAGGCGCGCGATCCGCGGGGCGAATCCGAATGGCGCCAGAATCGCCGCGCCGGCCAGTCCGAGCAGGATGCACACCGGTGCGACGCACAAGGTCACCCAGAGCGCGATCCAGGTGGCCTGCGCGGCGCGCCGATACCGGCGCGCACCGTGCGCATGCGACGCCAGTGTCTGCACCGCCATGCTGCTGCCGCCGAGCACGAACATGACCCCGAGGATGAGCCACTGCACCGCGCCGACGGCGGCGAGCGCCGCCGTGGAGATATGTCCAATGAACCACATGTCCGTGAGGTTCAAGATCACCTGCACGGCGCTGTTGGCCATCAGCGGCAATGCCAGCGCCCAGACGACACGCATGTCGATGTGCGCGCCGCCGTCCCGATCGATGCGCTGCGCCGGCAGAGGCGCGCCCGCCCGGGCTGTAGCGCCGATGTCCATGCGAAAGCTCCGCTATTCGATCGGCCATTCTCGCACAGCCTCTTTACGCGCCGGCGCGACCGGTGCACCGTATCGCGCCATGGCAGCACGCAAGAAGGCAGGCACCGCTCGCCGCGGCACGGGGGCCCGGCGTACCGGCGGCGCGCACCGTCGGGGCAAGCTCGCACCGCGCAAGACTCTGCGCGGGCCGGCCGCCGCCGACATATCGCTCGCGCTCGAAAGCGCGGCGGTCGCGCCGCTCGTCGCGCACGTGCGCGACGCCGGCGGCGTGCCGATCGGGGCGTATCGGGAGCCGCTGAGCGGTCGCGCCCTGCTCGTCGCCACCCTGCCGCTCGCCGTGCTGCAACCCACCCCGTTCCAGCGCGATCTGTCACCGACACATACTGCGCGCCTCGCCGAGCGGATGGGCGAGGTCGGCCTGTTCCTCGATCCACTGATCGTAGTTCGGGGCCCCGAGGGGGGATTCTCGACGCCGAACGGCCGTCATCGGCTGGCCGCGGCCAAGGTGCTCGGGATGCGTCAGGTCACCGTGCTCATCTGTCCGGACCCGCAACTCGCGTATCGGATTCTCGCGCTCAACACCGAGAAGGCGCACAACCTGCGCGATCGGAGCCTGGAGGCGATTCGCATGGCGCGCAGCCTGGCGCTGCAGCCCGGCGGCGCCAGTGAACAAAACTGGGCGGGGCCGCTCGAGGCGCCCGAACTGCTGACGCTCGGCCTGCTTTACGAGAGTTCCGGCCGGTTCGCCGGCGGTGCCTACAACGCGTTTCTGCGCAAGGTCGACCGCTTCAGCGAGCGGCCGCTCGCGGCGAGTCTGCGCGAGCGGCACGGCTTCGCGGCACGGCTGCTCGCCATCGACGCCGAGGTCAAGCGCATCGTCGCCGGCCTGCAAGCGCGCGGGATCCAGTCGCCGTATCTGCGCAATTACGTGGTCGCCCGCATCAATCCGGTGCGATTCATCAAACCCGGCAAGTCCGCGCGCGCAGCGGTGATGCCCATGGCTCAGGCGCTGACGCGCATGAGTGCTGCCGCGCGGACCTTCAAGCTCGATTCGGTTTCACATCGCGACCTGGCGTGGGTGGCCGTCGGCGCCGCCGCCGAGGAATGAACGACTGCACATGGGTTGCCGCGGCGGCGCGAGCATTCACGAGGTTACGCCCATCACGCGCGCCTCACTTCCCCGTCCGATGCGGACATACCGTGTGCCAACAGTTCGGTCGCGCCCGCTGACCACCTTGACGATCTGTGCGAGCGGCGCGGCGTGCACGTCCGCGCGCGGACGTGACAGAAACAACTCCGCCTGGAAACGGCCTTCGGCCTCGAGCCCCTGGGTCTCAATGCCGAGTCTCTCCAGAGTCGTCAGACAACCGGTGAACTCCTTGACGTCGCGAAAGCGTCGCTGCACGAACGTGGCGCCGGCCAGCTTCTCGGTGACCAGGCCGAACCGGTCGAGCGCTGCGGCGATCTCCGTGTAGGGGAACATCCGCAGCACGAAGGAAATCACCCAGGGCGGCTGGTCGGTGCAGCCGAGAATTGCGCGGAAGGTTCGTTCGGTCACGTAGCCGACACACCCGGTCGAGAGAATGACGTTGACCTCCCGCAACGATCGGCGTTCCTGCAGTGTCGGCGCGCTGTGTTCGAAGTTGGCGACGATGCCGGTGGACAGCAGACCGGCCGCAACCGCGTAGCGCACCGCCGCACCCGACATGTCGAGACCGAGGAAGCGCGCCGCGCTGATCTGCGGCCAGCTGGCGTAGTAGTTGCGGTCGAGGCGGGCGAGCTCATCGGCGCTGAGCACCGCCATCTGCGGATGCACGTAACGGCGACGCAACACACGGAAACTCAGGGGAAACCGGTGCACCGCCGCGTTGATCCCATACGAGCAGCCCACATCGAGGACAGTCGCCTCCGTGGCCGCGCACTTGCGGCGCGCGGCGAGAATCTGCCGGATGATCGGCTCGGCGACATCCGGAATGACGTAGTCGAGCGCGCCCAGCACGGCGAAGTAGGCACGCGGATCGGGTTGGTCGTAGATATCGTCGAAGTTCGCCTTCGACGCGTTCAGCGTGGCGAATGGCTGCATAGCGTGTTCTCCTTAGCGGGCGATCGCGCGGGCGTCGGCGCCGATCGCCTGGAGGCCGAGGCAGCCGCTGCGTGGGCTGCCGAAGCTCGTCGAGATAATATATTCGTCCAAATATATGGCTCTATCCAATTTCGAGTGGGTAATGCGGCCTGAGG
>JAJYMF010000312.1 GCA_021787175.1 Pseudomonadota bacterium
TTGACCTTGCGGTCTGCGCCGGACATGCCGTGGCGGGTTTCCGGATCGAGCGTGCAGCGCAGTTCGGCGATTGCGCCGTCGCTGCCCTTGACGATTTCCTCGCAGCGCACGATGCCGACGCCGCGCAGGCGCACTTCGCCGCCGGGCACCAGACGGTGGAAGCCCTTGATCGGCGCTTCCATGAAGTCCTCGCGTTCGATCCACAGCTCGCGCGAAAACGGCACGGAACGCGTGCCCTGCGCAGCGTCCTTGGGATGATTGGCGAACGTGAGCAACTCGGCGTGGTCGTCGGGCAGGTTGCTGATCACCAGCTTGAGCGGATCGAGCACCGCCATGCGCCGCGGCGCGCGGGCGTCGAGATCCTCGCGCACGCAGCCCTCGAGCACGCCGAGGTCGATCACGCTGTTCTGCTTGCTGATGCCGATGCGCTCCCAGAACGCGCGGATCGCCTCCGGCGAATAGCCGCGCCGGCGCAGCGCCGAGAGCGTGGGCATGCGCGGATCGTCCCAGCCGTCCACCAGACCGTCCTGCACCAGCGCCAGCAGCTTGCGTTTGCTCATCACGGTGTAGCTGATGTTGCCGCGCGCGAACTCGATCTGCTGCGGCGTGCTCGGCGGCAGCCACAGTCCTCTCTCGCGCAGCGGCGCGGTCAGTTCGGTGTCGCGGGGCAGGTCGAGCTGCTGCAGGAACCAGTCGTAGAGCGGGCGGTGATCCTCGAATTCCAGCGTGCACAGCGAATGGGTGATGCCCTCGACCGCGTCCGACACGCAGTGCGCGTAGTCGTACATCGGGTAGATCGGCCAGGCGTCGCCGGTGTTCTGGTGCGCCACCTTGCGGATGCGGTAGATCGCCGGATCGCGCAGGTTGATGTTGCCGGAGGTCATGTCGATTTTCGCGCGCAGAGTGCGGCTGCCGTCGGCGAACTCGCCGGCGCGCATGCGCCGGAACAGATCGAGGTTTTCCTCGACGCTGCGTTCGCGATACGGCGAGTTGCGGCCGGGCTGGGTCAGTGTGCCGCGGTATTCGCGGACCTGTTCGGCGCTGAGGTCGCAGACGTAGGCGAGGCCGAGCCGGATCAGCTTCTCGGCGCCGCGATAGAACACCTCGAAGTAGTCCGAGGCATGGCGCAGTGCGTCCCAGTCGAAGCCCAGCCAGCGCACGTCGGCCTGGATCGACTGCACATATTCGGGATCTTCCCTGGCCGGGTTGGTGTCGTCGAAGCGCAGGTGGCAGCGGCCGCCGAACTCGGCGGCGAGGCCGAAGTTGAGGCAGATCGACTTGGCGTGGCCGAGATGCAGATAGCCGTTGGGTTCGGGCGGAAAACGCGTGACGACCTGTCCGCCGTGCCTGCCGGAGGCCCGGTCGGCCTGCACGATCTGGCGGATGAAGTGCTGCGTGACGGGCGTGTCCTGCGCCATGGCGGCTTCTGCGTGAGGTCGAGCCGCGAAGTGTAGCGGCAGCCGCGCCCGCGCGAGCCGGCTTGCCGTGCGCGCCGCATGGGGCTAGCGTCGTCGCGTGCGTACCGTCTTTCACGCCGAATCGCTGGTCGATGCCCAACTCGTCAAGGACGCGCTGGAGGCGGCAGGCATTCCGGCCTTCATCAGCGGCGCCTATCTGATGGGCGGCATCGGCCAGTTGCCCGCGCGCGACCTGGTCACGGTGATGGTGCCGGATCCGGCCGTCGAGGAAGCGGCGCGCATCATTGCCGACACCTTGCCGACGCCCGAGCCTGAGGCGGCACCGGGCGCGGGCAGCGGCCTCGATCCCCTGCCGACCTGAACCGCCCCGCGGTTTTCACCTTTTTTCGCTTGTACCCGGTTTTGCTCGGGACTAGCATTTGCTGGCTGCTTATTACTCAGATCGAGTATAACTATGCCGGCTACCGCTTCATCGCTCTCGCTCGATGCGCTGCGCGCGCGCACCCGCGCGGTGATTCCCGATCTCGAATGGGAGGCGGAACGCCCGCTGATCGAGGCCATCCGTCGCCTCAAGACCGAGCGCCATGCGTTGATCCTGGCGCACAACTACATGACGCCGGCCATCTTCCACGGCGTCGCCGACATCACCGGCGATTCGCTGGCGCTGGCGCGCGAAGCCGCGCGCGCCGAGGCCGAGGTGCTGGTGGTGTGCGGCGTGCATTTCATGGCCGAGACGGCCAAGGTGCTCAACCTCTCGCGCACGGTACTGATCCCGGACCCGCGAGCCGGTTGTTCGCTGGCCGAATCGATCACCGCCGCCGATGTACGCGCGCTGCGCCGGCAGCATCCCGGCGTGCCGGTGGTGACCTACGTCAATACCTCGGCGGCAGTGAAGGCGGAGTCGGACATCTGCTGCACCTCGGGCAACGCGGTGCGGGTGGTCGAATCGCTGGGCGTGCCCAGGGTGATCTTTCTGCCGGACCAGTATCTGGGGCGCTACGTGGCCACGCAGACCGCGGTCGAGATCGTGCTCTGGCAGGGCGCCTGCGAGGTGCACGAGCGCTTCAGCGGAGCGCAGCTGCGCGGCCTGCGCGCCGAGCAGCCGGGCCTGCACGTGATCGCCCATCCCGAGTGCCCGCCGGACGTGCTCGCCGAGGCCGACTTCGTCGGTTCCACCCATGGCATGGTCGAGCACCTCGATCGCGCGCGGCCGGAGCGGGTGGCGCTGATCACCGAGTGCTCGATGAGCGCCAACGTCACCGTGCAGTTTCCCGATATCCAGTTCGTGCAGCCGTGCAATCTATGCCCGCACATGAAGCGCATCACCCTGGCCAGGGTCCGCGATGCGCTGCAGTTCCTGCAGCATCCGGTCGAGGTGGATGCGGCGGTGGCCGACGGCGCGCGGCGCGCGGTGGAACGCATGCTGGCGGTGCGTTGAGCGCTACGCCGGCCGCTGCGATCCCGACGAGAACAGCCCGAGCCTGATCCGATGACGACCGATGCCCTGTTCGACGTGCTGGTGATCGGCTCCGGCGCCGCCGGGCTGGCGACCGCACTGGCCGCCGCCCCGCGGCGGGTGACGGTGCTGACGCCGGGTCCGGCGCCAGCGGTTGACGGGGCCAGCCGCTGGGCGCAGGGCGGCATCGCCGCCGCGCTCGCCACGGATGACAGCACGCAACTGCACGCCGAGGACACGCTGTCCGCCGGTGCGGGCCTGAATGATCCGGTGGCCGTCGCGCGTCTGACCGCGGCGGCGCCCGGGCTGATCGAGTGGTTGCAGACGCTGGGTGCACGCTTCGACCGCGTCGGCGAAGCGCTCACCCTGGGCCGCGAGGCCGCGCACCGCCGTGCCCGCATCGTGCATGCACAGGGCGACGCCACCGGCGCCGAGGTCATGCGTGCGCTGGCGGCTGCCGCCGCAGCGCGTTTGCATCTGACTATCGCGTCCCGCCGCACCGCGTTTGCGCTTGCGCGCGACGCCGCCGGCCGCGTGGTCGGCGTCTGGGCGCAGGGGCCGGGTGGCAGCGAGCTGTGGCGTGCCCGCGCGGTCGTGCTGGCGAGTGGCGGCTACGCCGGCCTGTATCGCTACACCACCAACCCGCCCGGCAGCGACGGCAGCGGCATCGCGCTGGCGCTGGCGGCCGGCGCGGCGCTCGCCGATCTCGAGTTCGTGCAATTCCATCCCACCGCGCTGGCCCCGCACGATGATGCGCACGGCCAGCTGCCGCTGCTGACCGAGGCTCTGCGCGGCGCCGGTGCGGTACTGCTCGACGCGCGTGGCAAGCGGTTCATGCCGGCCCTGCATGCGGATGCGGAACTGGCGCCGCGGGACGTCGTGGCCCGCGCGGTGTGGTGCGAAGCGCAGCGGGGCGGTGCATTCCTTGACGCCATCGCGGCGGTTGGCGCCGGTTTCCCGCAGCGCTTTCCGACCGTGTTCGCCGCCTGCATGGATCGCGGCATCGACCCGCGTTCGCAGCCGATCCCGGTGGTGCCGGCGGCGCACTATTGCATGGGCGGCGTGCGTACCGACGCCGCGTGCGCGACGTCGCTGCCGGGGCTGTACGCGGTCGGCGAGGCCGCCTGCAGCGGCGT
>JAJYMF010000137.1 GCA_021787175.1 Pseudomonadota bacterium
CGCGCGTGATGATCACCGCATGGGGCAGGAGCTTGCTGTTGCCGGCATTCACGGCCTTGGCCGCCGCGCCGACGTCGATGTACTCGTCCGGACTGAACGCACGTCCCGCGATCAGGCGCACGCCCAGCGTCGACAGCAGGTGTTCGCCGAAGTACTCGGCCGCGTTGAGCGTCGGCTGGCGCTGGTCCGGTGTCAGTGTTATGGGGCCGTTCGACGAACTGCCGCCGAACGGCAACTGGTTCACCAGCGCCGCCGCCTGCACGCCGGGGATCTGCCGCAATGCCGCCAGGTCGGTGCGCGCACGGGCATCGGCATCCGCCTGGTGGTCGATGTAGGCCATCTGCACCACGACCAGCTCACGCTCGGCCACGCCGCTCGGCATGTGCATGCGCTGCAGGCGGTTGTGGATGATGAATACCGCGTTGCTGACGATGGCGAAGGCCAGCGCGATCTCGAACACGATCAGGAGGGCCGCGATCCTGTGCCGCGACAGGCTGGCGATGATGGGACGGATGGCCATGGTCGACCTCATTGCGCCTTGAGTTGCAGCGCGGGCGGAATCAGACACGCGCGCCATGCCGGCAAGGCGCCGGCCAACAAGCTGCCCAGCAGCGCGAGCACGAATGTCGCAAACAGCATCGCGGGGTCCAGGCTCGCCAGCTTGGCGTAGTCGGAGGGCTGTTGCCGCACCGTCCAGAGTCCCAACCAGGTCAGCAGGAGCCCGAGCACGCCGCCCGCGAGGCCGACCAGGCCGGATTCGATCAGCAGTTGCATGAAGATCGCCCGGCGCGATGCGCCCAGAGCCCTGCGCACGCCGATCTCGCTGCTGCGGCGCAGGAACTTGGCCAGCAGCAGTCCGACCGTATTGACCAGGCACACCAGCAGGAAACCCAGCGCCAGCCAGGCCTGCATGCGCACGTCATCCGGCACCACCTGGTTGTAGGACAGCCACTGCATCAGGCTGCGCAGGCGCACGTTGGGCGGACGCTGGAAGCGCCCCAGCGACTTCTGCTGCGCCGAGTAGTTCACCAGGAACTGCCTGTAGACCGCCGCCTTGGCCGGGCTGTCCAGTTGCACCCAGAACTGCAGCCACACGCAATTGGCGGTATGCGAGGGCGGCGAAGTGCTCGCAGCAGCGCCCCAGCAATCAACCGAGCCCTCGTGGTCCATCTTCAGATCCTGCGAGGTCGACAACGGCAGGTACACGCCCTCGGGTTTGGCGTAGCCGCCGCCGTTGAGGTCGTAGAAGTGCGGATTGGGGTGCCAATCGCCCAGCACGCCGATGACGCGGAATGCGGCCCCGTCCAGTCGCAGCAGCTTGCCGACGCTGTCGCCACCGCCGAATACACGCCGGTTCAGCGCAGCGCTGATCACCACCACGCGTGCGCGCGAACTGTCGTCCGCTGCGCCCCATGCGTGGCCGTAGCGGAACGGCACGCCGAACATCGGAAAGAATTCCGCCGTGGTGTAGCGCGCATCCTCGAAGAACGGATCGACGCCATTGCGAGTCGACTGCACGGCGACGGACCCGCCGGTCATCAATGCCTGCCGGTCGGCCCGATGCGCCTGCAACAGATTCATGCCGTCGGTCCAGGTGACCTGCTGCATCGGCTCCTGCCCGGGCCTGTAGCCGCGTGCGTCTCGCGGATCGACCTGCGGGTAGTAGAGATCGCCACTGCGCCCCGGCAGCGGATCGCCCGACAGTACGTGCAGCACCGTCAGCGTGGTCATGCTGGCGCCGATGCCCACGGCCAGCGCCAGCACCATCAGCGCGGTCAGCACCGGACTGTTGCGCAGCGCGCGCAGGGCCAGGCGCAGGTAGTAGGCGATCATGGCTCAGCTCCGGGGGATGCTGACATCGCCCGCGGTGCGCTCGCGCAGGCCGGAATGGAAGCGCGGCTCCTCGCTGATCCCGGTGGCCATGCCATCGACGATGTGCACGTTGCGCTGCGCGCGCGCGGCCAGCTCCGGATCGTGGGTGACCATGATGATGGTGGCGCCCTCGCGGTGGATTTCCTCGATCAGCTCCATCACCCCGCGCGCCATGGCGGTATCGAGGTTGCCGGTGGGCTCATCGGCGAGCAGCAGGCGTGGGCCGCCGGCCAGCGCGCGCGCGATGGCCACGCGCTGCTGCTGGCCGCCGGAGAGTTCCGCCGGGTAGTGCTTCAGCCGTGCCGACAGGCCCACCCGCTCCAGCGCCGCCAGCGCGCGCTTGCGGCGCTCGGCACCGGACATGCGGCGGTAGTGCAGCGGCACCTCGACGTTGTCCAGCACGTTGAGGTCGGGGATCAGGTTGAAGGCCTGGAACACGAAGCCGATCTTCTCGTTGCGCAGGCGCGAGCGCTGGTTGTCGTTCATGCCGTGCACGTCGACGTTGTCGAGCCGGTACTCGCCGCGGGTGAAATCCTCGAGCAGCCCGGCGATGGTCAGGAACGTGGTCTTGCCCGAGCCGGACGGCCCGGTGACGGCGACGAACTCGCCCTCGTCGACCTTGAGCGAGAAGCCGCGCAAGGCGTGGGTCTCGACGGTTTCGGTGCGATACACCTTGGACACTTCGCGCATCTCGAGCATCACGTTCTCCGGTTGGATGAAGCCCCTCTCCCAGCGGGAGAGGGGTTGGGGTGAGGGTTCGGGTCTTGCCTTGCCTTTGCACCGCGCAAGTCCGGACCCTCATCCGCCGCTGCGCGCCATCCTTTGACAGGCTCAGAACAGGCTCTTCTCCCGGCGAGAGAAGGAACTCTTCAATGACTGATCACCACGCGCGGCGCGTCGTGGAAACTCTCGGCACCGGCGACCACCACGCGCTCGCCCGGCTTCAGCCCGGCGAGGATCTGCACGCGGTCGATGCTGCTGGGGCCGAGGCGCACTGGCGTGCGCACCGCGAGATCGCCGTGCAGCACGTACACCGCACTGCCACCGTCACTGTCCAGCGAGGGGCCGCGCGCGACGGTCAGCGCATCGGCGACGCGCTGCAGCACCACGCGTACCGACAGACGCTGGTTCTGGCGCAAACCTTCGGGCTTGGCGTCGGCAAAGCGCACGCGCGCGGCGACCTCGCCGGCCACGACCTCGGGCGAGATCGCGCCAACCACGCCGGGCCAGTGCTTGCCGTCGCCGCCGATCTCGGCCGGCATGCCGGGCGCGAGATCGCGCGCGAAGCTCTCCGGCACCTTGATCTCGACTTCCAGCGCCGACAGATCGACCACGCTCAGCAGCGGCGCGTCCTTGGCGACCTGGGTGCGATCGGCTACCGCCAGCTGGCCGACCTGGCCGGTGACGGGTGCGTGCAGGGTCAACGCATCGACCTGACGCTGCAGGTCGGCCACGATCAGATGCTGGCGTTCCACCGCGAGGCGCTTGGAACGCATGTTGAAGGTCACCCGCTCGTTCTCGAGACCGCGATCCTGCCCGGCGTGGCGCAGCGCGATCTGTGCCTTGTCCCGCACGTCGCGCGCACGCAGCATGTTGATCTCGGGTACCGCACCCAGCTTGAACGCACGCGTGTAGCGGTCCAGTTCGGTCTGCGCGGTTTTCAGATCGATGCGCGCATCCTCGAGTTTTTGCCGCGCGGTCAGGCGCCGCTGCTGTGCCTGCAGCTGCTCGTTTTGCGCATCCAGACCGAGGCTCTGCAGCGTGGCCTGCTCCTGCGCCAGGCGATTGGTCAGCTCGGGACTGTCGACCACGCCCAGCACGTCGCCCTTCTGCACCGCGTCGCCGGCCTGCACCCGGTAGTGCACGGTGCCGGCGGCGGCGGCGTACAGCGTCGGGCTGACCGCGGCGACCACGCGCCCGTCGGCGGCGATGTCGCGCACGAACGGTCCGCGCTGCACCGTGGCGATCTCCAGCCGGCCGAGGCTGACGCTGCTGGTGGCGGCAAAGTAGCGCGAGAGCAGCAGGCCCAGCAGCAGCAGGCCCAGCAGCGCGCCGCCGCCGTAGATCAGCCGGCGCCGGTGACGGCGCCAGAACGGCGGCGCGGCAAGCGGGATGTCCTGGGCTGAGGGGTCGCG
>JAJYMF010000119.1 GCA_021787175.1 Pseudomonadota bacterium
GGTGCTGCTTTGGTTCCTGGCCAGCTATCCGGGGCCGCCGCCGGGCGCGCCCGGCCCGGCGATCGACTACAGCTTTGCCGGACGCCTCGGCCACCTGCTGCATGCCGTGTTCGCGCCGCTGGGCTTCAACTGGCAGATTTCGGTGGCGCTGGTGCCCGGCATCGCCGCGCGCGAGGTGGCGGTCAGCGCGCTGGGTACGGTCTATGCGCTCAGCGGCAGCGGCGGCGACGCGGCACTCGCAGCCGTCATCGCGCAGCAATGGTCGGTGGCGACCGGACTGTCGCTGCTGGCCTGGTATGTGTACGCGCCGCAGTGCATCGCCACGCTGGCGGTGATCCGCCGCGAAACCAACTCCTGGCGCACGGTCGGCATTGCCGCGGGCTATCTGGTCGGCCTCGCCTACGCCGCCGCCCTGCTCACCTACCAGATCGCGCGGGTGCTGACGTGAACGCCGCGCTGCAGGGCCTGCTGGTCGCGGTCGCGGTCGGCCTGGCGTTTGCGCACGTGGTCCGGCGTTACCTGCCGTGGACGCGTCTGCGCTCCGCACTGGCGCTGCGCCTGGCGCGCGGCGGCTCGGCGCAGCGGCTCGCGCTGGCGCGCCGACTGGCGCCGCCGGCCCGCGTGGCGATGGGCGCCAAGGGCGGCTGCAGCCACGGTTGCTGCAGCGGCGACAAGGATTGCGGCGACGATTCCTGAGCCCCGGCTCCAGCCGTCAACCCGGCCCGCCGCTGAAAACATTGGTGCCGCAACCGCCCCCCGATCCGCTTGCGCCGCCGTTTCCTGCACACTAAAGCAGCCGGCGCGCGCGCTCCCCCGACCGCGCACGCCGGCGTCGAAGGCCATCGGGCATGCCATTTGCGGGACGAATGACGGCATCGATGCGATTCCGCTGCACGGTCTAGGGGTACCGCGTGTTGCGAACTACGCTGATCGTCGCGCTCTGTCTGGCCGCCGTGGGCACGGCCCGGGGCGCGACGCGATTCGACCGCGAAAGCTTCCGCCGCGAAGTGGTGGCGAATCCGGCGCAGGCGCTGGCGCAGGGCCGGGCGCTGCTGGACGGCGAGGCGCTGGCGCAGCATCCCGATCAGGAGCGCGAACTGCTCTGGCTGATGGGCCGAGCGGCGCTGCTGAAAAGCGACGACGCCGCCCTGGCCGAGGTCAACCTGCGTCTGGGCAGCCTCGCCGATGCGCACCACGACGCCATGGCCAGGGCCTATGCGGGTTTCCTGCGCGCCTGGCTGCTGCTCGATCGCGGCAAGACCGACGCCGGCCTCGGCGACGCGCTGCGCGCCGCTGCGCTGCTGCAGAACCGCAGCGATCCGGCGACGCGCGGGCTGGTCGCGTATCAACTTTGCAACGCCTACTCCGAGGCCGCCGACTACCACCGCGCGCAAGCCCAGTGCGACCGCGCGCTCGACGCCTACAGCGAACTGCACGATTCCGAACGCATCGCCGGTGCGGAAAACCTCAAGGCCGAAGTGCTCTACAACCTCGGCCAGATCCAGGCCGGCATCGCCCTGCTGGAAGACGCGCGCCAGCGCTATCGTGCTGCGCGCGACGCGCCGCGCGCCGGAATCATCGACGACAATCTGGCGCGCCTGGACCTGGAACAGGGCAAGGCTTCCGCGGCGATCCGCCTGTCGCGCCGTTCGCTGGCCGAGGCGAAGCGCGCCGGCCGCGTCAGCCACATGATTCTCGCGCGCGCCAACATCGCCCGCGCCGAATCGGCGCTGGGCCAGCATGCGACCGCGCTGGCCGACATCAGCGCCGACGTCGCCGACGCGCGCCGGCGCCACCTGGCCGGCATGCTGCCGGACCTGCTCGACACCGAGAGCCGCATCGCGGAAGCCGCCGGCCGGCTCAAGCAGGCCCTGCACGCCGCGCGCGCCGAGGCGGATGAAATCGCCAACCAGCAGGCCACGATGGACAGCGGCGCCGACGTCGCCGCGCTCGAAGCCCGCTTCGCCACACGCGAAAAGGAGCTGCGCATCGGCGAACTCGAGCGCGCCAACCGCATCAAGGCGCTCGAGCTGGCCACGGCGCAGGCGGACGCGGCCAGGCACCAGGCGCAACTGGCCCGGCAGCAACTCAAGTTCGCCTTCGCCAGCCTGCTGGCGGTCGGCGCCGGGCTGATCGCGCTGACGCTGTTTCTGCTGCTGCGCGGCCAGCGTCAGCACGGCGCGCATTACCGCGAGCAGGCGCTGCGCGATCCGTTGACCGGACTGGAAAACCGTCGCGCTTTCTTCAGCCGGCTGCAGGCGCTGGTCAGCGGGCATGTCGGCGAGCCGCCGCATGCCCTGCTGCTGCTCGACCTCGACCACTTCAAGCAGATCAATGACCGCGGCGGCCATCCGCTGGGCGACACCGTGCTGGTCGCCGTCGCCCGCTGCCTCGAGGAAACCCTGGCCGGCGCCGGCCAGCTGGCGCGCATCGGCGGCGAGGAGTTCGGCGTGCTCTGCAGCGGGCGCGGCCTGCCGGCGGCCCTGACGCTGGGCGAGCGCCTGCGCGCGGCGGTCGCCGGGCTGCAGGTGGCGACGGCTGAAGTGCCCGCGCTGACGGTCACGCTGAGCATCGGCGTCGCCGTGCTGGACACCCTCGGCGAGGATGCCGACGCCTGGATCCGCCGCGCCGATCGCGCGCTCTATGCGGCCAAGGCGCGCGGCCGCAATACCGTGGTCGAAGCCGCGCCCGCCTGATCTCAGGGGCCGTAGCGCGCCCGCAGCTCGGCGTGCGTGGGCATCGCCGATGCGGTGCCCGTGCGCTCGGTGCTGAGTGCGGCGACGCGATTGGCCCGGCGCACGGCGGTGGTGAAGGGTACGCTACTGCCCTGGGCGATCGCTGCCGCCAATGCGCCGGAGAAGGCATCGCCGGCGCCGGATGCGTCCATCGCGACCACCGGCTCGGCCGCCAGACGGTAGCAGGCAGGCTCGCGGGCCGCCCACGCCGCGCCTTCGGCGTGCGAGACGAAGCAGCCCTGCGCGCCCAGCGTGACCACCACCGTCGGCACCGGCAGCCGGCGCGGCGGCGGCTGCAACTCGGCGTCGCTGCACGCGGCGAGCGTTGGCGGATCCACCACTGTTGCAGCAAAGCGCGTCAACAGGTGGGCAAACTCGGTTTCGTTGGGGGTGATGAGATCGCAGGCGGACAGCAACGCGGCATCGAGTCCGGCATGCACCGGTGCCGGATTGAGCACGCACAGCGCGCCGCAGGCACGGCCGAGTTCGAGCGCCGCGGCGATCGCCTCGAGATTGCTCTCCAGTTGCGTCAGCACGACGCGTGCGTCGCGGAAGTCCTCGCGCTGCGCGCGCACGAATGCCGGATCGAGACGCTCGTTGGCGGCCAGGTGCACGAGGATCTGGTTCTGGCCGCGGGCGTCGATCAGCACGCAGGCGCTGCCGGTGGCAGTGCCGGCGACGACCTGCCAGCGGCAGGCGAGTCCCTCGCGTTCGGCGCCGCCTCGCGCGAGATCGGCAACGGCGTCGTCACCCAGTGCGGCGATCAGGCAGGTCGACGCGCCCTGGCGATGGCAGGCCACCGCCTGGTTGTAGCCCTTGCCGCCCGGCCCGGTCGCGAAACCGAGCGCGCGCCGCGTCTCGCCCGGCTGCGGCAGGCAGTCGCTGTGCCAGGCGTAGTCCTGGTTGTAGCTGCCGACGACGACCACGGCTGCCATGATCTCGTCCTCACAGCGCGTGCAGCACGCCGGCGATGGTGGCGGTCATGAAGGTCGCCAGCGACCCGCCCAGCACCGCGCGCAGGCCGAAGCGCGCCAGGTCCTGGCGACGTCCGGGCGCGATGCCGCCGATGCCGCCGATCTGGATCGCGATCGAGGAGAAATTGGCGAAGCCGCACAACGCGTAGGTGGCGATCAGGCGGCTCTGCGGCAGCAGCTGGTCGAGGTGTTTGGACATGTCGACGTAGGCGACGAACTCGTTGATGACCACCTTCTCGCCGATGAAGC
>JAJYMF010000400.1 GCA_021787175.1 Pseudomonadota bacterium
CCGACGTAGATCACCTTCGGGTTCGAGGGCGCCACCGCGATCGCGCCGATGCTGTCGCTCGCCGACGGGAACTTGCCGTCGGTGAGGTTGTGCCAGCTGGTGCCGTTGTCGTTGCTCGTCCAGACGCCGCCGTCGACGGTGCCCATGTAGAACAGGTCGCGCCGGCCCGACACGCCGGCCACGGCGACGACACGGCCGCCGATGTCCGGTCCGATGCTGCGCCAGGCGAGCTTGCCGTCGAGAAACGGTGCCGTGGGCGCCGCCGCGGCGGTCGTGCTCGCGACGGCCAGCAGGGCCGCCAGCACGGCGATCGGCCACTTGGCGCGGGCGGGGTGGCAGGGGATCACGCTGAGCATCACTCGCACTCCTGATGGATCGGCGCGGTCGAGGATGACGGCGACGCCGCGAAGCGGCCGACGTTAGCGGACTCGACCGGCAGCGGCAATGACGGAGTGAATGGCGTCCGTGTTCACCCGTGACGAGCACATGTTGGCGGCGACCGCTGGGCTGTCTGATTCAGCGGGGGCTGCATGGCGACTCAGGTCAGGGCCGGGCCTGATGCGGGCCGTTCGAGGTGAAGCTGGCCCGGCATATCGACGCGTTCATTTCCGGCGCCGCGCCGGCCGGGCATGGCTGATACCCCGTTGCGTTCAATCGATGCGCTGGGCAGCCCGGACGGAGCATCGTGAGAGGCGCCATCCGGGGCCGTGTACCCAGCCGGATTTCCGGATTCCGCTGCGCCGCGTCCGGGCTGCGCGGTGTTCGTGTCCTGATCGCGAACGGGCACGAGGCGCGCTGATCGCGGGTTTATCTCCACCCGGAACGCTGAGATCCGGGTGCGCCGTTCATCACCGGCGCAGCGCCACCGCCTGCCGGGCCAGAGCTTCGATCGCGCCCCAGTCGGCCGCACGCAGGCGGTCGCCCGGCGCCAGCCAGGAGCCGCCGACGCAGACGACGTTCGGCAGGACGAGCCAGCCCGGCGCGCTCTCGACGGTGATGCCGCCGGTGGGGCAGAAGCGGACATCGGGCAGCGGTCCATGCAGCGATTTGAGCAGCGCGGCGCCGCCGGCCGCGGCGGCGGGAAAGAACTTCAGCCATCGGTAGCCGGCCTCGCGCAGCGCCATCACCTCGCTGGCCGTGGCCGCGCCCGGCAGCCAGGGCAAGCCCTGCGCCGCGGATGCCGCGAGCAGCGCCGGCGTGCTGCCGGGCGACACCGCGAAATGCGCCCCGGCGCGCACGGCGGCTTCCAGGTCGGCGGGGCTGAGCACGGTGCCGGCGCCGGTGGCCATCTCCGGCACCCCGGAGCTGACCGCGCGGATGGCGTCCAGCGCGGCCGGCGTGCGCAGGGTGATCTCGATGCTGCGGATGCCGCCGGCCAGCAGCGCGCGCGCCAGCGGCACCGCCTGCGCCGCATCGTCGATCACCACCACCGGCATCACCGGGCTGCGGCGCAGGATGGCTTCGAGACCGCGTTGCGGATCGTTCGCCGTCGCGTGGCTCATGGCGTGACTCCGAAGATGCCGGCGCCCTGGTCGGCGCGGTTGACCGCGGCGCGGAACAGGCCAAACAGCTCGCGCCCGAGGCCGGACTGATGCGCGGCGAGATCGGCCACGGCCGGCGCGCGCGCGGCCCAGGTCGCCGCGTCCACGCGGGCTTCGAGCACGCCATGTTCGGCGTCGATGCGGATCAGATCGCCGTCGCGCACCTTGGCCAGCGCGCCGCCGTCGGCCGCCTCGGGCGTGACGTGGATGGCGGCCGGCACCCGTCCGGAAGCGCCGGACATGCGCCCGTCGGTGAGCAGCGCCACGCGCTGACCGCGGTCCTGCAGCAGCCCCAGCGTGGGCGTGAGCTTGTGCAGCTCGGGCATGCCGTTGGCGCGCGGTCCCTGGAAACGCACGACGGCGACGAAGTCGCCCGCGAGTTCGCCGCGCTCGTAGGCGCGCCGCACCTCATCCTGGTCGTCGAACACGCGCGCCGGGGCCTCGATCACCAGGCGATCCTGCGGCACCGCCGAGATCTTGATGATCGCGCGGCCGAGATTGCCTTCGAGCACGCGCAGTCCGCCGTCCGGCCGGAACGGCTCCGACGCCGCGCGCAGCACGCCGCGGTTGCCGCTCGCCGGCGGCGCGGGTTGCCAGACGAGCGCGCCGTTCGCGTCGAGCGCGGGCATCCGGCGATACGCATCGAGGCCGCTGCCGGCCACGCTGCGCACGTCGGCGTGCAGCAGGCCGGCATCCAGCAGCTGGCCGACCAGGAACGGCATGCCGCCGGCCTGGTGGAACTGGTTCACGTCGGCATAGCCGTTGGGATAGATGCGGCAGAGCAGGGGCACCGCGGCGGCCAGCGCGTCGAAGTCCTCCCAGCGCAGATCGATGCCGGCGGCGCGCGCGATCGCGACCAGGTGCAGCAGGTGGTTGGTCGAGCCGCCGGTGGCGTGCAGGCCGACCACGCCGTTGACGAGGGCGCGCTCGTCGATCACGTGCCCGACCGGCGTGTAGTCGTCGCCCAGCGCGGTGATCGCCGCGGCGCGGCGCACCGCGGCCGCGGTCAACGCGTCGCGCAGCGGCGTGTCCGGCGCGACGAAGCTCGCGCCCGGCAGGTGCAGGCCCATGATCTCCATCAGCATCTGGTTGGAGTTGGCGGTGCCGTAGAAGGTGCAGGTGCCGGGCGCGTGGTAGGACTGCGCCTCGGCCTCGAGCAGTTCGGCGCGCGTGGCCTTGCCCTCGGCGTAGCGCTGGCGCACCTTGGACTTGTCCTCGTTGGGCAGGCCGCTGGGCATCGGCCCCGAGGGTACGAACACCGCCGGCAGGTGGCCGAAGCTCAGCGCCGCGATCAGCAGCCCGGGCACGATCTTGTCGCAGATGCCGAGGAACAGCGCGGCATCGAACATGTCGTGCGAGAGCGCCACCGCCGCCGACAGCGCGATCACGTCGCGCGAGAACAGGCTCAGCTCCATGCCGGCGCGGCCCTGGGTGACGCCGTCGCACATCGCCGGCACGCCGCCGGCCACCTGCGCGGTGGCGCCCGCCTCGCGCGCGATCGCCTTGATCAGCTCGGGGTAGCGCGCATAGGGCTGGTGCGCCGAGAGCATGTCGTTGTAGGCGGTGACGATCGCGAGGTCGGCGCCGCGGCCTTCGCGCAATGCGGCCTTGTCGGGCGCGGCGCAGGCGGCGAATCCGTGCGCGAGATTGCCGCAGGACAGGCGCTCGCGGCTGGGTCCGGCACTGCGGGCCGCGTCGAGGCGGGCGAGATAGGCCTGGCGCGTGGCGCGGCTGCGCTCGCGCAGGCGGTCGGTGACGGCGATCAGGGTCGGGTGCAGGCTCATCGGTTCCTCCGGCTTCAGGGCGCCCAGTACACGGCGATCGGCGCGCGCGCCTGCGTCAGCAGGGCATGGACGGGCAGGCGGGCGTCGTCGACGGCGCGTTCCAGCACGGCGCGCTTGTGCTCGCCCGTGATCAGCAGAAACACCGAACGCGCTCCGGCCAGCGCCGGCAGGGTCAGGGTGATGCGCGGCTCGGCGGCGGCCGGCGCGTGCATCGGCAGCACGCGCACCGGCGTGTGCGGGTCGAGCGCCGCGGCCAGACGATCGCCGCCGGGAAACAGCGAGGCGAAGTGGCCGTCCTCGCCCATGCCCAGCACGACCGCGTCGAGGGGCAGCGGCAGGGCGTCGATGCCGGCGGTCACTTCGGCAAGCCCTGCCTCGGGCGTCGGCGCCTCGGCGTACAGCGGCACGAAGTGCGCCGCGGCGGCCGGGCCCTGCAGCAGGGTGTCGCGCACCAGCGTGGCGTTGGCGCGGGAGTGGCCGACCGGCACCCAGCGCTCGTCGGCGAGCGTGACGATCACCCGCGACCAGTCCAGCGTTCGCGTCGCCAGCGCGGCGAGGAACGGGCCG
This sequence comes from Pseudomonadota bacterium, assembly GCA_021787175.1. Taxonomy (GTDB): domain Bacteria; phylum Pseudomonadota; class Gammaproteobacteria; order Xanthomonadales; family Rhodanobacteraceae; genus Metallibacterium. Next base: position 3,893 of record JAJYMF010000400.1, read on the forward strand.
GGCGTGGTGCCGCCCGAGAGCGCCAGCGTCGCCCGGTCGCGGCTGGCCAGGGCGCTGCGCAGC
>JAJYMF010000380.1 GCA_021787175.1 Pseudomonadota bacterium
TGATCGACGCCAAGCAGGCGGCCGCCGCGCTGCGCCTGCCGTACTACTGGTTCGCCGACCACGCGATGCGCAGCAAGTACCGGATTCCGCACTACCTGCTGGGCGGACTGGTGCGCTATCGCCTGTCCGAACTGTCCGCGTGGGCCGCGCGCAGCGCCGCTGCCCAAGGGCGTGGTGCCCGCGACGAGGACGCGCCTGTCGAGGGCGCCGAATGATCGACTTCAACGACATCCCATCATCCCCGGATTTCGACCGGGACGCGGAGCGCGATGCCATCCGTGCCGAACTGCTTGCGCGCCTCGATTCGGTGCTGCCGGCGCTGTTCCCGGCCGGCAAGAAGCGGCGAGGCCACTTCCTCATCGGCGACGTCCTGGGCAGCCCGGGCGACAGCCTGGAAGTAGTGCTCGACAGCGAGAAGGCCGGCCTGTGGACGGATCGTGCCGACGGCTCCGGCGGCGACGTGTTCGACCTAATTGCCGCCCACTACGGCCTCGATGCGCAGCACGACTTCGCGCGCGTGCTGGACGAGGCGGCAAGCCTGCTCGGTCGCGCGCGGGAACTGCCGAAGTCCAAGCCGAAGAAGGCGCCGCCGGTCGACGATCTCGGCCCGGCGACAGCCAAGTGGGACTACCTCGACGCCGAGGGCAAGCTCATCGCCGTCGTCTATCGCTACGACCCGCCCGGCGGCAAGAAGGAGTTCCGCCCCTGGGACGCACGCCGCCGCAAGATGGCGCCGCCCGAGCCGCGCCCGCTTTACAACCAGCCAGGCATGACCATCGCCGACGCCGTCGCGCTGGTCGAGGGCGAGAAATGCGCGCAGACGCTGATCGACGCGGGCGTGATCGCCACGACGGCGATGCACGGCGCGAACGCGCCCGTGGACAAGACCGACTGGTCGCCGCTTGCCGGCAAGGCCGTGCTGATCTGGCCCGACCGCGACAAGCCGGGTTGGGACTACGCGATGGCGGCCGCGCAGGCGGCGCTCGTCGCCGGAGCCGTATCCTGCGATGTGCTGCTGCCGCCCGACGACCGGCCCGAGGGCTGGGACGCGGCCGACGCCGTGGCCGAGGGCTTCGACGTTGCGGGTTTTCTCGCCAGCGGGCCGCGCATGAGCATCAAGCCCACCAGCATCACGCCGACGCAGGAGCCCTCCGTCTGGGCGACGGACGACGCGCTGGCGCTGGCCTTCACGTCGCGCTACGCCAAGGACTGGCGCTACTGCGCGGCCTGGGGTCGTTGGCTGGTCTGGGACGGTCGCCGCTGGCAGGCCGACGAGACGCTGCTGGTGCATCACCTGATCCGCGCGATCTGCCGCGAAGCGGCGTTGAAGGCCGATTCGCACCGCCTGGCGGCCAAGCTCGCGGCGAGCAGCACCGTCGGCGGCGTCGAACGTCTGGCGCGCACCGACCGGCGGCACGCCTCCACGTCCGAAGAATGGGACGCCGACCTGTTCGCGCTCAACACGCCGGGCGGCATGGTCGACCTGAAGACCGGGCGCATCAAGCCGCACGACCGGCGCGAGCGGATGACCAAGCTGGCCACCGCCACGCCGCGCGGCGACTGCGTCCGTTGGCGCGCATTCCTCGACGACATCGCCGGCGGCGACGCCGCGTTGCAAGCCTACCTGCAACGCATGGTCGGCTATTGCCTCACGGGCGCGACCAGCGCCCACGCGCTGTTCTTCCTGTACGGCACGGGTGCGAACGGCAAGTCGGTGTTCGTGAACACGCTGGCCACGATCCTGGGCGATTACGCCACCAGCGCGCCGATGGACACCTTCATGGAGGCTCGCGGCGACCGCCATCCGACCGATCTGGCGGGGCTGCGCGGCGCGCGCTTCGTGTCCTCCATCGAAACCGAGCAGGGCCGGCGCTGGAACGAGTCCAAGGTCAAGGCCATCACCGGCGGCGACAAGGTCTCCGCGCGCTTCATGCGTCAGGACTTCTTCGAGTACCTGCCGCAGTTCAAGCTGGTGATCGCCGGCAACCACAAGCCAGCCATCCGCAACATCGACGAGGCGATGAAGCGGCGGCTGCACCTGATCCCGTTCACGGTGACCATTCCGCCGGACAAGCGCGATGGTCATCTCACCGAGAAGCTGCTTGCCGAGCGCGACGGCATCCTCGCGTGGGCCGTCGAGGGCTGCCTCGCGTGGCAGCGCGACGGGCTGAATCCGCCCGCCAGCGTGGTGTCGGCCACCGAGGAGTATTTCGACGAGGAGGACGCGATCGGCGACTTCCTCGACGAGGAGGCGCAACGCTTCGATCAGGCCCGCGTGGCCGTGGCCGACGTGTTCCAGCGCTGGCAGGAGTGGGCCACTCGGCGAGGCGAGTATGTGGGCACCAGTCGCTGGCTGGCCCAGCAACTTGCCAATCGTGGCTTCGGTCGCGCGCGCCTGCATGGCGGCGTCAAGGGCCTGGCGGGCCTCTCGCTCAAGCCCAAGGACTACGGCACGCGCTTGCCGTACCGCGACGACTGATCCACGGTGACCGAAGGTGACCCGCCCACGGATTGCATCTCTTTACGCGCGGACACGCGCGCAGGCGTAGAGCGTAATCCGCAAGCCCGTCACCTTCGGTCACCCGGACGAGAACACGAACGAAGGACTGCAACGATGACAACGACGATTCTTGCCCTCGATCTGGGCACCACGGCCGGCTGGGCGCTGCGCGGCAGCGATGGCGGCATCACCAGCGGCAGCGAGTGCTTCAAGCCGCAGCGCTTCGAAGGCGGCGGCATGCGCTTCCTGCGGTTCAAGCGCTGGTTGACCGAGTTGAAAACCCACGCGGACGGCATCGAGGCGCTGTATTTCGAGGAGGTGCGCCGGCACGCCTCGACCGATGCCGCGCACGCCTACGGCGGCTTCCTCGCCACGTTGACCGCCTGGTGCGAGCACCACCAGATCCCGTACCAGGGCGTGCCGGTCGGCACGATCAAGAAGCACGCGACCGGCAAGGGCAACGCGGGTAAGGACGAGATGATCGCGTCGGTCCGCGGGCGTGGCCACCGCCCGACCGATGACAACGAAGCCGATGCGCTGGCGCTGCTGTACTGGGCCATTGAGACGCAGGAGGTGTGAGATGAAGGTGCCGACACCGCAATACCGCTGCCCGCTGGGCAAGCTGCAACCCGAAGTCACCGACCTGGACGCGCTCAAGGAGCGCGGCTGGCGCGAGCAAGGCATCCTGGTCGTGTCGCAGGACGACCAGCGCCTGGACTGGATGGAGCGGCAACTGCTCAAGAACATCGGCGAGCGGCTGTATGGGGTGGCAAGCCCAGGAGGTCGGCGTGGCTGAGTGGACGATCGACGATGTCGCGGCCCGCTTCGAGGAGGCTGCCCACACCGCACGGCGCCTGCCGCCGGTGCGGGTCCAGGGCTACTTCAATGTCTGGCCAGCCTTCGCGCGCGGTCAGTGGGAGGCCTTCGCGGCCGACGAGCGCGAGTACCGCCCCTTTCCGCCCAGCCCGGAGGCCGTCGATCGGATGCTGGAGACGATGCGCTGGGTGCAGTGGCTCGAGGTGGAACAGCGTCACCTCGTCTGGATGCGGGCCAAGCGCTACGGCTGGCGCGACATCACGATTCGCTTCGCCTGCGATCGCACGACGGCGTGGCGGCGTTGGCAGCGGGCGTTGCAGATCGTGGCATTGCAGCTCAACGGCGAAGACCTTCGCCCTTCATCCAAAATCGTGGGCCACACCGGGTAACGCCTGCCCGGTTTGTCCGTGTTTTGCCACGTTTGTCCTTTTCCGGCGCCATCGGGCGTGCAACAAAACGCCCCGATCAGGGGTAGGATTTCCGCTATCGTCTGGACAGCGGTGTGAGGGAAACGCTCCGACTCGCACCCGTTGCCCCAACCCTCGAACCCGCCTTGCGAGCACGACTCGCGGCGGGTTTTTCGTTTCTGGATTCCATGCCCGGCCTTTCCATCGAATACCGTCC
>JAJYMF010000039.1 GCA_021787175.1 Pseudomonadota bacterium
TCTCGAAACCGGCGGATGCGCTGATTGCCGCAGACGGCGGTTGGCACAACCCCAAGCTGGAGCGGACCCAAGCATGAACGCGCCGGGCCCGGTCGTGTTTCTGCTCGATGTCGACAACACCCTGCTCGACAACGATCGCTTTGCTGCCGACCTCACGGCATGGCTCGAGCATGCCTTCGGCAGGGCGGAACGCGAACGGTACTGGTCGATCTATGCCGGGCTGCGCGACCAGCTCGGTTACGCCGACTATCTGGGCGCGCTGCAGGGGTTCCGCGCCGGCAGCGATGACGAACCGGCACTGCTGCAGATGTCGGCCTTCCTGCTGGACTACCCCTTCAGCGAGCGACTGTATCCACGCGCACTCGATGCGATCCGGCATCTGCGCACGATGGGCACCGCAGTGATTCTCTCGGATGGCGACATCGTGTTCCAGCCGCGCAAGATCCAGCGCTCCGGTCTGTGGGATGCGGTCGCCGGCCGGGTCCTGGTCTACCTGCACAAGGAACGCATGCTCGACGCGATCCAGCGGCGCTTTCCCGCCACGCACTACGTGATGGTCGACGACAAGCCGCAACTGCTGGCCGCAGCGAAGCGCGTGCTTGTCGGCCGGTTGACTGCCGTCTTCGTGCGGCAGGGTCATTACGCCGCCGCATCGGAGCGCATCGCGATCGACCCCTCGCCCGACGTGAGCGTCGAATACATCGGCGATCTGTGTGAGCTTGCGCTGCCTGATTTTCATGCCGCCGCAGCCAGCGAACCGACGCCCCCGGCAGCCTCCCTGGAGCACTCATGAAATCGACCCGGCAACTGCACGATCTCGGCCAGAGCCTGTGGCTGGACAACATCACCCGCGGACTGCTGGACGACGGCACCCTGCGTCGTTACATCGAGGATTTCTCGATCACCGGCCTGACCTCGAACCCGACCATCTTCGACGGCGCGATCGGCAGCGGCCATGCCTACGACGACGGCATCCGCGAGAAGGCGCGGGATGGGAAATCCGGCGAATCCCTGTTCATCGAACTGGCGCTGGAGGATCTGCGCCGCGCGGCCGACCTGTTCCGCCCGGTGTTCGACGCCAGCCGGCACATCGACGGCTGGGTCTCGATGGAAGTCTCGCCGCTGCTGGCCGGCGATACCGCGGGCAGCATCGAGGCCGCCCGGCAGATCCAGCAGCAGGCCCGCCGGCCGAACCTGTTCGTGAAGATTCCGGGCACGCCGCAGGGCATTCCGGCGATCGAGGCATCGATCTTCGCCGGCGTGCCGATCAACGTGACCCTGCTGTTCTCGTGCGAGCACTACCTCGCTGCCGCCGAGGCCTATCTGCGCGGCATCGAGCGGCGACTGGAAGCCGGGCTCGACCCGCACGTCGGCTCGGTCGCCTCGCTGTTCGTCAGCCGCTGGGATGTGGCGGTCAAGGACCGGGTGCCCGCGGAGTTGCGCAACCAACTCGGCATCGCGATCGGCGGGCGTACCTATCGCGCCTATCGCGATCTGCTGGCATCCGGGCGTTGGCGCAAGCTTGCCGCTGCGGGCGCCCAGCCGCAGCGTCTGCTCTGGGCCAGCACCGGCACCAAGGATCCCGACGTGTCCGCCACGCTGTATGTCGAGGCGCTGGCCGCACCGGACACCATCGACACCATGCCGGAAAAGACCCTGCATGCCTTCGCCGAACAGGGAGCGCTCAGGGGCGCGATGGCCGCCGACGGCGACGCTGCCGAGGCCATGCTAGCGCGCTTCGCGCGGGCCGGCATCGACATCGATGCGCTGGCGATCCGGCTGCAGCACGAGGGCGCGCAGTCTTTTGTCCAATCCTGGCAACAACTGCTGCAGCGCATTGCCGCCAAGAGCGCCGCGCTGGCAGTCCCCCGTTGAGGAAGGTCTGAACTTGTTCAGAGGTTCCCGGAAGCAACCCGCGAGTATCGCCATGGAACCCTCCGTATCGGCCCCATCGTCCAGCTCCCTGACCCGGCGTCCGCAGTGGCAGGCACTGCAGGAACACGCGCGGGAGTTCGGCCAATGCCACCTGCGCGAACTGTTTGCCGCCGATCCCGCGCGCGGCGAGCGCCTGCAGGTCGAGGCCGCCGGCCTGTATCTCGACTATTCCAAGCAGCGCGTCACCGACAAGACGTTGCGCCTGTTGCGGGAACTGGCCGGCGCCTGCGGCTTGCAGGAGCGCATCGCGGCCATGTTCCGCGGCGACCGCATCAACACCACCGAGGATCGCCCGGTGCTGCACGTGGCGTTGCGCGCGCCGGCGGGCGCGCGCATCGACGTCGACGGCAGGAATGTGGTGCCGGACGTGCATGCGGTACTCGATCGCATGGCGACATTTTCCGAGCGCGTGCGTGATGGTTCCTGGACCGGCCATACCGGCAGGCGTGTGCGCAACGTGATCAGCATCGGCATCGGCGGCTCCGATCTCGGGCCGGTCATGGCCTACGAGGCGCTGCGGCATTACAGCCGGCGCGAGATGACGTTCCGCTTCGTCTCCAATGTCGACGGCAGCGACTTCGCCGAGGCCACGCGCGACCTCGATCCCGCCGAGACGCTGTTCATCATCTGCTCGAAGACCTTCACCACGCTGGAAACGCTGACCAATGCGCAGGCGGCGCGTGCCTGGTGCCTGCGGGCGCTTGGCGACACCGCTGTCGATGAAGGCAGGGTGATCGCGAAGCATTTCGTCGCGGTCTCGACCAACGCGGCGGAGGTGCAGAAGTTCGGCATCGATACGAACCGGATGTTCGGATTCTGGGACTGGGTCGGCGGCCGCTACTCGATGGATTCCGCGATCGGGTTGTCGACGATGCTGGCGATCGGCGAGGAAAATTTCCGCGCGATGCTGGCCGGCTTCCATGCCATGGACGAGCATTTCCGCAGCACGTCGCTGCAACGCAACCTGCCGGCCCTGATGGGCCTGCTGGCGATCTGGAACGCCAATTTTCTCGGCGCGGCGACGGTGGCCGTGCTGCCTTACGAGCACTATCTCAAGCGCTTCCCGGCGTATCTGCAGCAGCTGACGATGGAGAGCAACGGCAAGCACGTCAGCCTCGACGGCGCGCGGGTGGATTACGCCACCGGGCCGATCTACTGGGGCGAGCCGGGCACCAACGGCCAGCACTCGTTCTACCAGCTGATCCATCAGGGCACGCGGCTGATCCCCTGTGACTTCATCGGGTTCTGCCGCACGCTGAACCCCATGCCCGACCCGCACGGCGGCGACCAGCACGACCTGCTGATGGCGAATCTGATCGCGCAGAGCGAGGCGCTGGCATTCGGCAAGACCGCTGCTGAAGTGAAGGCGGAAGGCACGCCCGCGGTGCTGGTGCCGCATCGCGTGTTCGAGGGCAACCGGCCGAGCAGCACCCTCCTCGCCGAGCGGCTCGATCCGCACACGCTGGGCGCGCTGGTCGCTCTGTATGAGCACTGCGTGTTCGTGCAGGGCGTGATCTGGAACATCGATTCGTTCGACCAGTGGGGCGTCGAACTGGGCAAGGCGCTGGCGCAGCGTACCGCCGCCGAAATCGCCGGCAGCAACGACCCCGAACTCGGCCACGACAGCTCCACCAATGCGCTGATCCGGCGTTACCGCCGGCTGCGGGAGACAGGCGCATGAGCACCGCGATCAGTCCGCTCGCCGGCAAGCCGGCCCCGCCGTCGCTGCTGGTCGACGTACCGAAGCTGCTTGCCGCCTATGCCGATCTGCGCCCCGATCCCGCGCTGCCGGCGCAGCGCGTCGCGTTCGGCACCTCCGGGCACCGCGGCAGCTCGTTCGAGCGCAGCTTCAACGCATGGCATGTGCTGGCGATCAGCCAGGCGATCTGCGACTACCGCAGGAACCAGGGCATCGATGGCCCGCTGTACATCGGTTTTGATACGCATGCGCTGTCGCAGCCGGCGTTCGAGAGCGCGCTGGAGGTT
>JAJYMF010000004.1 GCA_021787175.1 Pseudomonadota bacterium
GGCGGCCAGACGGCGACGCTCCTCCGGCCCACGCATGAGGGTATCCAGGCGAAACCCCCGCATGCCCGGCGGCCCCGCGGGCGCCGGTGCCTGGCCGTCGGCGACGTCGAACACGAAGGCATCGATCAGACCGGCGTAGTGTTGCGCGACGCTCTCGCCGCTGACCGCAAGACCCAATTCGGCGAGCATCTTTGCCGCCGGTCCCTTGACGGCACGCCCACCGACGATGGGCGTGACGGCGATCACCGGCGCGCACACCTGCCCAAGCGCCGCCCGCATGCCCGGCACCGCGAGAATCGGGTCAATGCTGACGAACGGATTGGAGGGGCAAATGACGACCGCGCGCAGTCCCGGATCCCGCAATGCGCCGATGGCCGCCGCGTGCGCCCGTGCCCGCTCCACCCCCTCGAATCGGAACGAGCGGATCCGGGGCTCGCAGCGCCGGTGGACAAAGTATTCCTGGAACGCGAGCACGCCCTGATCCGTGTGCACCCGCGTGCGAACCGCATCGTCGCTCATCGGAACGATCCGCGCACGCACGCCGAGCGCGGTCGCAAGTGCCTGCGTCACCGCCTCCAGCCGCACACCCGCAGCCAGACGCCGCGTGCGCTCGACGTGCATGGCGAGATCCCCATCGCCCAATGCAAACCAATCCGGTCCGCCCAGCGCCGTCAATGCCGCCATGAAGGCCCAGGATTCATCTCGACGACCCCAGCCACGGCGCGGATCATCGAGCCCGGCCATGGCGTAAACGACCGAGTCAATGTCCGGGCTGATGTGCAGCCCGAGATGCTCGAAGTCATCGCCGGTATTGACGATGACCGTCAGCGCCTCGCCATCGACCAGATCGCTGAGGCCCTCAGCGAGCTTCGCGCCCCCGACGCCACCGGACAACGCCACGACCGGGGCGCTCATCGGAACAAATCCTCGGCCGCCGGCCGGATGAGCGCTCGCGCCGGCGAACAACGCCCCTGCACCACCACCCCACGCACCAGCACGATCGGTTGACCTTCGGCGGCCTGTCCCATGACGAGGGAGGCCGCCGCCGCGATCTCATCGGCCAACCCCACGACCGTTGCCCGCAAAGTCCGCCCCACCAGATCCGGCTGACCGCGCAGATCGAGCACCGCCGGCAGCCCCGCGCAGCCGATCGCCACACCGGCGCTGCCGAGCCGCCACGGTCGGCCAAAACTGTCGTTGATGATCACCCCCACATTGATCGCGCTGCGGCGCCGGAGCTGCTCGCCCAGACGCGCCGCGCTCGCGTCCGGATCCACCGGCAGCAACAGCACCTGCGAGCCGTCGTTCCCCGTCACCACGTTCGACTGATCCACACCCGCGTTGGCCATCACGAAACCCAGCCGGTGCTCCACGATCAACAGCCCGGGCGCGGCGCGCACCACGCGGCTCGACTCCGCGAGAATCACCTCGATCAGGCGCGCATCCTTGCCCGTCTCCTGCGCCAGCTCGGCGGCCCGCCGGCCCGGGGTGACCGTGCGCAGATCGACCAGCCGGCCCTCGGCCTTCGAGACGATCTTCTGCGCATAGACGAGGATGTCCCCGCACCGCAGCACCATTCGCATGCGCTTGAGGGCCGCCGCGGTGAGCTCCCCGAGATCATCCCCCGGGCAAACCGCGGGAATGCCCCTCAGCGCGCGCAGCTCCACGCGCTCGAATTTCCCAGCCATTACCGGCACCCCGCCGCCGGCGTGCCCGACCGGCGCGCACTAGAGCGCACGTTCCTCACTCCTCAAACTCGCCAGATCCGCCGGCACATCGACATCAAACCCAAGCCCGGGGCGCACCACGATACTCGGCTGCACTCCGAGCCGCCTGGCCTCCTCGCCGTGCAAGCGCCGGCTGTCCGGACCGAAGCAAAAGCGCATCGGCAGATCGACCGGCACCACCAGCGCGTTGGTGCCGCTGCCGCGCCCATCCGGGGCGATCGCGATGCCGCCGTCTCCGGCGGCATCGACCAGCGCATCAAGATCCGCTCCCGCCACGCGCGGCAGATCCGCCGGCAACGCCAGCATCATGCGCGCACCGCGCGCCCGCAGTGCCGCGCGCGCGATGCGGAAAGCCTCATTCATTCCGGCGCCCTCGTCGATGAGCAACGCGACGTCCTCCGCGATGGTATCGCGCTCGGGACTGACGACAACGGTGAACGCGACCGATCGGGCGGCGCGTGTAGCGGCCAGCACCCGCCCGAGCATCCCGCGAACGAGCTCGATGCGCTCCTGGGGCGAGAGACAGACGGCGAGCTGGCTCTTACCCCGATCGCGTCGCTTGACCGCAATCGCAGCGCCACAGCGCATGCGCTTGGCATCCATCGAGGCTCCCGTACTCACCCGCCTACCGCCCGGTCGGTCCGCAGGCGCAACAAACGAATACACCCCGAGCGGACCGGACGGTCAGATGCTGCGGCCGAGCTCCCGGGCTATATACTCGCACGCCCGGACCGTCAGGGCCATGGTCGTGAGCGTCGGCCCACAGGTCCCGTTGCTTGCAAAACAGCTCGAATCGGTAACGAACAGATTGCTCGCATCCCACATCTGATTGTAGCCGTTGAGCACCGACTTGCCGGGATCGGTACCCATGCGCGCGCCGCCGCATTCATGAATCGAGGCCCCCATGCCGAGGGTCGTCTTGTACGATCTGCGGAACATGTAGCGCGTCAGCCAGTCCGCGTGCGGCATGAGGTTGTCCGGATCATCGAGACCGAGATAGCTGCCGGCGAACTCGATCGCGTAGCCGTTGGCCTGCACCAGTTCCTTCAGGACCTGCATCTCGGTCTGCAGCATCTTGAGCTCGTTCTCGCCCGGCACGCAGCGGATGTGTGCAATCGGAATTCCCCAGGCATCCTTGCGCGAGCGATTGACGGTGACCCGATTGTCAAATTGCGGCAGCATCTCCCCCTGTGCGGTGAAGCCGTACAGCGGCGGCGCGCCGTCCGGAACGTGGAAGCGGCCGATGGCGCCCTGGATGTTAAAGCCGCGCTTGAACTGCGGGTGCGTCACCCGCTCGAGATTCTGGAAGCGTGGGATGTATATTCCTCCCGGGTTTCGACTCACCGAGTCGCCGTAGCCCTCGTCCACCATCTCCCAGCCGCTCTGCCCCGGCACCGCGCCGAATGCCAGCGCCCAGCACTGATCCATGAAGTACCGGCCAAGGACCCCGGAGGAGTTTCCGACCCCGGCCGGATGCCTTTCGCACGCGGAGTTCTGCAGCAGGCGGATCGTCTCGATGGTCGAGGCGCACAGCACCACGACGTCGGCCGTCACCTCCGCGGTCTTCTTTGTGCGAGCGTCGATGTACGCTACGCCGCTTGCCCGACCGGTCTGCTTGTCGATCAACACCCGGTTCACCACCGACTCGGTACGGATCTCGAGCCGTCCGGTTTCCTTCGCGGCGAGAATTGTGATCGGCACATGATCCCGGTAAGCACGCGCGGCCAGATACCGCCAGGGCGTGACCTTGCGCTCCGGCCACCGCGACTCGACCGTCCGCTTGAACTCCCGCTCCCAGCGCGTCAAACCGGCCTTGGCGATGAACTTGCCGTTCGGCGCGTTCGCAATATCGCTCTCCTCGCCCACGACGCCGAGAAACTCCTCCACCCGCTCGTAGTACGGCGCGAGGTCCGCATAGCTGATCGGCCAGTCTTCCCCGACGCCATCACGGCTGGCCGCCTTGAAGTCGTAGTCGGACATGCGCGGCAGCACCCGCCCGAAGCTGAGGAACCGCCCGCCCAACTGGCGGCCGCGCACCCACAGATACGACGTCCCGGGCTCGCAGCTGTAGGGATTCTCGCGATCGTTGACGAACAGAAAGCTGATATCCTCGTTGAAAAACATCGCCTGAGCCTGAACACGCTGGCCGCGCAGCGCGCAGCGCAACCTCGACAGCGAAGCCCAACGGCCCGG
>JAJYMF010000224.1 GCA_021787175.1 Pseudomonadota bacterium
AGATCGGCACCTACATCGGCAAGACCATCGACAGCGAGCTGTCCGGCAACGTGATCGACCTCTGCCCGGTCGGCGCGCTGACCAACAAGGTGTTCCGCTTCAAGGCGCGCGCCTGGGAGCTGATCGCGCGGCCGTCGATTGGCTACCACGACGCGCTCGGCTCCAACCTGTGGCTGCACACGCGCAATGGCGAGGTGCTGCGCACGGTGCCGCGCGACCACGAGGCGATCAACGAGTGCTGGCTGTCCGATCGCGACCGTTACAGCCACGAGGGTCTGCATGCCGCCGACCGTGTGCGCGAGCCGATGGTCAAGCGCGACGGCGCCTGGCACGCAGCCGACTGGGATGAGGCGCTGGGCGTCGTCGCCGAACGCCTGTGCGGCGTCGCCGGCAGCGACATCGGCGCGCTGGTGCAGCCGGCGACCTCCTGCGAGGAGGGCGTGCTGCTGGCGCGCCTGCTGGGCGGGCTGGGCAGCGCGCACCTCGACTATCGCCTGCGCTCGCTCGATGCGGCCGACGTCGCCTGCGGGCGCGTGTTCGAGCAGCCGGTCGCCGGGATCGAGACGGTGCAGGCCGCGCTGCTGGTCGGCTGCGATCTGCGTCGCGAGCTGCCGCTGGTCAATCACCGTCTGCGCCAGGCCTGCATGCACGGTGCCACGGTGTTCGCGGTCAATCCCGCACACTTCGATTTCAACTACACGCTGGCCGGCGAGGACGCAGTCGCTCCGCAGGCGCTGGTCGAGACGCTGCTGGGCTATGCCAGGGCGGCCGCCGAGCTCGGCGGCATGACGCCCGATGCGGCGCTGGCCGTAGCGATCGCCTCCGCCACGATCAGCGATGCCGCACGCGCCGTGGTGCGCGCGCTCAAGGAATCGTCGGCGGCGGTGGTGATGCTGGGCGATGCCGCCAGCCAGCATCCGCAGGCCTCGTGGCTGCGGGCCTTGGCGCGCTTCATCGCGCGTGCCACCGGCGCGGCCTGCGACGAAATTCCCGCCGGTGCCAACGCCGTCGGCCTGAGCCGTGTCGGCGTGCGGCCGGGGCAGGGCGGTCTGGCCGCAGCCGCGCAGCTGGCGCAGCCGCGCGAGGCCTATGTGCTGTACGGCGCCGAGGCGCCGGAGGACTTCGCCGACGGCGCGCAGGCGCTGGCGGCGCTGCGCCAGGCCGGGAGCGTGATCGCGTTTTCCGCGTACGCGAGCGAGACGCTGCGCGAAGTCGCCGACGTCATCCTGCCGATCGGCCTGACGCCCGAGATCGATGCCACGCTGGTCAACCTGGACGGTCTGGTGCAGAGCGTTCCGGCCGGCGCCAGACTGCCCGGCGAGGCACGCCCCGGCTGGCGCGTGCTGCGCGCGCTGGGCGGATTGCTCGGCCTCGCGGGGTTCGAGTTCACCACGCTGGACGAGCTGCGCGCCGAGCTGGCGCCGTTGCTACGGACCGCGCCCGCCGAGGCGCCTGCCGCTCTTGCGCCGCGCGCCGCCGTGCCGTCACTGACGCGTCTGGCCACGGCGGGCATCTACCGCGGCGATGCGGTGCTGCGCCGCGCGCCGGCGCTGAATGCGCATCCGCTCAACCGCGCACCCGGCGCACGGCTGCATCCCGAGGAAATCGCCGCGCGCGGTCTGGCCGATGCTGCCGCGGTGCGCGTCGATGGCGTGCGGCTGCCGCTGATCGCTGACGCCGCGGTGCCGCGCGGGACGGTCTGGATCGAGGCCGGCCATGCGCAGACCGCCACACTGCCGCCGTACGGCGCGGCACTTACCCTCGACAAGGCCTGAGCCCCATGCACGACGATCTGATCCTGGTCGCCTGGACGCTGGTCAAGGTGCTCGCCATCACCCTGCCGCTGGTGATCGCGGTGGCGATGTTCGTCTACTGGGAGCGCAAGGTCATCGGCTGGATGCACGTGCGCATGGGGCCGAACCAGATCGGTCCGCTGGGCCTGCTGCAGGCCTTCGCCGACGTGGTCAAGCTGCTGGTCAAGGAGATCGTGGTCCCGGCCAACGCTAACCGCTTCCTGTTCTTCATGGCGCCGATGATGGCGCTGATCCCGGCGCTGGCGGCGTGGGCGGTGGTGCCGTTCAGTCAGGGCCTGGTGCTGTCCAACGTCAACGCCGGCGTGCTGTACCTGCTGGCGATGACCTCGATGGGCGTGTACGGCATCATCCTCGCCGGCTGGGCGTCCAACTCGCGCTACGCGCTGCTGGGCGCGATGCGCTCGGCGGCGCAGGTGGTGTCCTACGAGCTGGCGATGGGCATGTCGCTGGTGTGCGTGCTGGTGCTGGCCGGAAGCCTCAACCTGACCGCGATCGTCAACGCCCAGCAGGGCGGCCTGCTGCACTGGTTCTGGCTGCCGCTGCTGCCGGTGACGGTGATCTATTTCGTGTCCGGCACCGCCGAGACCAATCGCGCGCCGTTCGACGTCGCCGAGGGCGAGTCGGAAATCGTCGCCGGCTTCCACGTCGAGTATTCCGGCTCGGCATTCGCGATCTTCTTCCTGGCCGAATACGCCAACATGATCCTGGTGTCGTTCCTGGCGCCGATCCTGTTCTTCGGCGGCTGGTTGAGCCCGTTCCCGGCCAGCTGGGGCCTGCTGGGCGCGCCGGGCTTCTTCTGGCTGTTCGCCAAGGCCTTCGTGTTCGGGTTCCTGTTCCTGTGGTTCCGCGCCAGCTTTCCGCGCTACCGCTACGACCAGATCATGCGCCTGGGCTGGAAGGTATTCATTCCGATCACGATCGTGTGGGTGCTGGTGGCCGGCTGCCTGAAGTACTTCCACCTCGTCACGCCGGGAGCCTGACCATGTCACGCGTTGCCCGCTACCTCAAGAGCCTGCTGCTGCTGGAACTTTTCAGCGGCATGGGCCTGACCATGAAGTACATGTTCAAGCCCAAGTACACGATGCGCTACCCGATGGAGCACATCCCCAAGTCCAACCGCTTCCGCGGTCTGCACGCGTTGCGCCGCTACCCCAACGGCGAGGAGCGCTGCATCGCCTGCAAGCTGTGCGAGGCGGTGTGCCCGGCGCTGGCGATCACCATCGACTCGGCGCCGCGTGCCGACGGCCAGCGCCGCACCACGCGCTACGACATCGACCTGTTCAAGTGCATCTTCTGCGGCTTCTGCGAGGAATCCTGCCCGGTCGATTCGATCGTCGAGACGGATATCCACGAGTACCACTTCGAGCAGCGCGGCGAGAACATCGTCACCAAGACCCAACTGCTGGCGATCGGCGACCGCTTCGAGAAAGAGATTGCCGCTGCGCGCGCGCAGGACGCGGCTTACCGCTGAGCGACGGGACGACGAACCGAATGAGCATCGAGCTGCTGGCTTTTTACCTGTTCTCCTCCGTCGCGGTGATCGCCGCGCTGGGCGTGATCAGTCTGCGCAATTCCGTGCACGCGGTGCTGAGTCTGGTGCTGACCTTCTTCAGCATCGCCTGCGTGTGGATGCTGCTGGACGCCGAGTTCCTGGCGCTTGCGCTGGTCGTGGTCTACGTCGGCGCGGTGATGGTGCTGTTCCTGTTCGTGGTGATGATGCTCGACGTCAAGGTCGCGGCGACGCGCGAGGGCTTCATCCGCTTCCTGCCGGCGGGCATCGCGGTGGCGGTGGTGATGCTGCTGGAAATGCTGGCACTGATCGGCGTGCGCGCGATGGCCGTGGCGCCGCCGGCCGATCCGGCGACCGCGCACGGGTTGCCGAACATCGAGTGGCTGGGGCAGGCGCTGTACACCCGCTTCCTGCTGCCGTTCGAGGTGGCGGCGCTGATCCTCACCGTCGGCCTGGTTGCCGCGGTGGCGCTGACGCTGCGCCGGCGCGAGGGCGTGCGCCATCAGGACGCCTCGCTCCAGGTGCAGGCACAGGCGCGCGACCGCGTGCGCCTGGTCAGCATGCCCGCCGAACGCACCGAGGAGCCCCGGTCAT
>JAJYMF010000019.1 GCA_021787175.1 Pseudomonadota bacterium
TCGATGCCCGACCACAGCGGCGCGCCCCTGGGCGTGACGTTGCGCCAGTGCCCGCCGCCGTCGTGCGTGACCTGCACCAGGCCGTCGTCGGTGCCGATCCAGATCGTCTGCGGAGCGGAGGGCGCCAGCCCGATGCTGTAGATCACCCCGTAGCCGCAAGCCTTGGCGTGGGCCAGATCCACGGTGTGCTCGCAGTCCCTGCTGCCCGCGATCGCACCGGTGAGATCCGGACTGATCACCGACCAGTGCCGGCCCTGGTCGATCGAGCGGAACAGCACCTGCGCGCCGAGGTACAGCGGGTACGGCGCCTGCCGGCCGATCGCCAGCGGCGTGATCCAGGTATAGCGGTACCTCACGCCGGTCGGGCGCTTGCCGTAGCTCATCACCGGCCACGGCGAGACGTTCTCGACCTGGCCGGTGCGCGCGTCCCAGCGCGAGACGCGGCCGCCCAGCCCGGTGCCGAAGACGATGTCGGGGTCGGCCGGATACGGCACGTCGTAATCGCGCTCGTCGCCGCCGACCGGATGCCAGTCGCGGAACGTCAGCGAACCGTAGTCGCTGCGGCTGGCGATGCCGACGGTGCCGCTGTCCTGCTGGCCGGAGTAGATCCAGTACGGAAAACGGTTGTCGGCGGCGAGGTGGTAGAACTGCCCGGTCGGCTGGTTGTACCAGCTCGACCAGCTCTTACCCCCGTCCATCGTCACCACCGCGCCCTGGTCGCTGGCGGTGATGCGGTCCTCGGGATGCAGCGGGTTGATCCACAGATAGTGGTAGTCGTCACCGCCGGGCGCGCCCTTGGCGACGTGGAAGGTCCTGCCGGCATCGTGCGAGACGCGGATCGACTGCCCGGTGGTGTAGAGCGTGTCCGGGTCGCGCGGATCGACGGTCATGCGGCTGGCGTACCAGTTGGTCACCGGCGCGTCGGCATTGACGCGCAGCCAGTGGCCGCCGCCGTCGTCCGAACGCCACAGGCCGGTCGCCGCGGCATCGTCGCCGCCGTCGACCGCGGCGTAGATGCGGGTGCCGGTCGCGGTGTCGGTGACCGCGAGGCCGATGCGCCCCAGCGGCGCCTTGGGCCAGTCCGCGCCACCGAGACGCTGCCAGTGCACGCCGTCGTCGCGCGAGACGAACAGGCCGCTGCCGGCACCGACGATCGGCTTGAAGTAGCTCAGCCACGGATAGTTGCGGATACTCCACAGCGACGCATAGAGCGTGTGCGGATCCTTCGGATCGGCGGCGAGGTCGACGCCGCCGGTGCGGTCGTCGACGAACAGCACGTGCTGCCAGTGCCGGCCGCCGTCGGTGCTGCGGTAGATGCCGCGGTCCGGGCTGGGACCGAACACGTGGCCCAGCGCGGCCACGACCACGGTGTCGGGGTGCCGCGGATCGACCCAGATCGCGCCGATGTGGCGGGTGTCGGCAAGGCCGACGTGCTGCCAGTGTTGACCACCGTCGGCGGAGCGATACATGCCGTCGCCGGCGGCGATGTCGTAGCGCGGCTCGGGCTGGCCAGTGCCGGCGTAGATCACCTTGGAGTCGGACGGCGCGATCGCGATCGCGCCGATCGAGGCCGCGCCGATGTGGTTCGTCAGCGGTGCCCAGGTGCGCCCGGCGTTTTCACTGCGCCAGACGCCGCCGCCGGCGGTACCGATGTAATACACCTCGGGCTGATCGGGAATGCCCACGCCCATCGTCGCCCAGCCGCCGCGGAACGGACCGAGCAGGCGCCAGTGCAGCGCCGGCAGCAGGCTTGCGGGTAGCGGTGCGGGCGCGGGCGCGGCCCCCGCAGACAGCGTGCAGGCCGCGAGCGTCAGCGCGACGGGCAGGAGCAAGCGGAATCGATGCGACATGGCGAACTCTCGTCGGAACGGGACGCCGGGGCGCATCCCGAAGTCGCGCACCCTACTCTACCGCGCCCGTTTCGACACCCTGCGGCACACCGAAACCGGCGTGCAATCATCGTGCGCATGGTCACTCCGCGCGCCCGCCGCCACGTCCTGCCCGACGTGCTGCGGCCCGATCTCGACCTGGTCTTCTGCGGTACCGCCGCCGGCCGCGCCTCGGCCGCGGCCGGCGCCTACTACGCCCATCCCGGCAATTTCTTCTGGCGCACCGTGCACGCGGTCGGCCTGATTCCCGAGCCGCTGGCGCCGCGCGATTTTCGCCGCCTGCCCGAGTTCGGCATCGGTCTGACCGATCTGGCCAAGCATCACGTCGGCAACGACGCGGAGCTGCCGGGTCACGCCTTCGACGCGGCGGCCTTGCGGCGCAAGATCCGGCACCACGCGCCGCGCCTGCTGGCCTTCACCAGCAAGAACGCGGCGCAGGCGGCACTGGGGCATGTGGTAGCTTACGGACCGCAAGCATGCCGCTGGGACACGACTGCTCTGTGGGTGCTGCCCTCGCCTTCCGGACAGGCGCGCCGGTTCTGGGACGAGCGGCCCTGGCGCGATCTGGCGGCAGCGGTGCGCGCCCATCGCTGACGCTCACGCCGTGGCCACGCCGTGGTGGCATCATCGTCCGATCTCGAGGAGGGGATCACCCATGCGCCGCACGCTCGTTCCGTTGTCGCTCGCCCTGCTGTCCGCCCTGTCCGCTGCGCCGACGACGGTCGTCGCAGCGCCCGCCAGACACGCAACCGTCGCGCCGCTGTACGACGCCAGCATCGCCCGGCTCGAAGCGAAGATGCAGGCCGGCACGCTGACCTCGGCGCAGCTGACGGCGATGTTCATCCATCGCATCGACACGATCGACCGCGCCGGCCCGCACCTCAACGCGGTGATCGAACTCAACCCCGACGCCCTGGCGATCGCGCGCAGGATCGACGCCGAGCGCCGCGCCGGCAAGCCGCTGGGCCCGCTGGCCGGCATCCCGGTGCTGCTCAAGGACAACATCGACACCGGCGATCGCATGCAGACCACGGCCGGCTCGCTGGCCCTGGTCGGCGCGCCGGCCGCCACCGACGCCACGCTGGTGGCGCGGCTGCGCGCCGCGGGTGCCGTGATCCTCGGCAAGACCAATCTCAGCGAGTGGGCCAACTATCGGTCGAAACACTCCAGCAGCGGCTGGAGCGGTCGCGGCGGGCTGACACACAACCCCTATGTGCTCGACCGTACCGCCTGCGGCTCCAGCTCCGGCTCGGCAGTCGCCGTGTCCGCAGGACTTACCACGGTGGCGGTCGGCACCGAAACCGACGGCTCGCTGGTCTGCCCCGGCTCCGTCAACGGCATCGTCGCGATCAAGCCCACGCTGGGCCTGATCCCGCGCACCGGCATCGTGCCGATCAGCCACAGCCAGGACACCGCCGGACCGATGGCGCGCGATGTCGCCGATGCCGCCGCATTGCTGACGGCGATGGCCGGCAGCGATCCGGCCGACCCGGCCACCGCCGAAGCCGATGCGCACAAGACCGACTACACGCGCTTCCTCAAGGCCGGCGGTCTCAAGGGCAAGCGCATCGGCGTGGTGCGCGCATTTGCCAACGACAATCCCAACGTATTGCGCGTACTCGATGAGGCCGTAGCCGCGCTGCGCAAGGCCGGTGCCGTCGTGATCGATCCGGTGGTGATCCCGCATGTCGACGACTACGGCAAGGATGAGAATCTGGTGCTGTCCTACGAGTTCAAGCACGACCTCAACGCCTACCTCGCCACCCGCAGCGGAGTGCCGGTGAAGACGCTGGCCGGCGTAATCGCCTTCAACCAGGTGCACGCCGCCGAGGAGATGCCCTGGTTCGGCCAAAGCCTGATGCTCGCCTCCGAGCGGCGCGGTCCGCTGACCGATCCGGAGTACCTCAAGGCGCTGTCTGACGAGAAACGCCTGGCCGGGCCCGAAGGCATCGACGCCGCGATGCAAAAGGACCACCTGGATGCGCTGCTGGCGCCGACCAGCAATCCGGCATGGAACACCGAC
>JAJYMF010000303.1 GCA_021787175.1 Pseudomonadota bacterium
ATCGAGCACGCAAGTGCTTGATGCGGCGTAGCCGAGTCCGGACCTGCGCCGGACTCGGCGCCCTCTGACAAGTCCAGGATGGACTTGTTCAGAGGTTCCCCAGTGCGGCTGCACGCGGGTGCCTCATACCCGTTCGCGATCAAGATACAGAAACCGCGTAGCCCGAATGCAGCGCAGCGGAATCCGGGAATGTGCTTCATCGATCCCCGGATTCCGCCCCCCATGGGGCTCCATCCGGGCTGCTCATCGTATCGATTGAACGCAACTTGGTATCAGACTCCGGCGCGCAGCGCGGCGTCATCCCAGCCACGTTTGGGCGCGAAGCGCGGACCGTGGCGCGCCGCCAGTTGCTCCAGCCGCGATCGCAGCGCGTCCGCGCCGACGCTGCGGATGTGCGTGATCGGGCCGCCGCGGAACGGCGCGAAGCCGGTGCCGAAGATCACGCCGGCGTCGAGCAGGTCGGCATCCGCCACCACGCCGTCGGCCAGGCAGGCGACGGCCTCGTTGAGCAGCGGCAGGACCATGCGGTCCTCGAGGTCGTCGGGCGCCGCGTACTGCGGGTCCAGCGCCGGCTTGACCGGCTTGCCCTCGCGCCAGACGTAGAAGCCCTGGCCGTCCTTCTTGCCGCGCTTGCCGGCTGCCAGCAGCGGCTCCAGACCGGCGGGGATGTCGAGCCCGAGGAACGGCCCCAGCTCCTTGCCGACCGAGGCGGCCGCGTCGAGGCCGACGGTGTCGGCCAGTTCGATCGGCCCCATCGGCATGCCGAAGGCGCGCGCGACCTTGTCCAGCACCGGCCCGGGCACGCCCTCGGCGTAGCAGCGCATGGCCTCGAGCAGGTAGGGCATCAGGATGCGGTTGACCAGGAACCCCGGCGTGCCGGCCACCGGCACCGGCAGCTTGTCGATGGCACGCACGAAGGCCAGCGCGCGCTTTTCGGCCTGCTCATCGAGCCGATCGTGACGCACCAGCTCGACCAGCGGCATCTGCGCCACCGGATTGAAGAAGTGCAGTCCCAGAAAGCGCTCGGGTGCAATCAGCCTGGCGCGCAGTTCGTCCAGCGGGATGCTGGAGGTGTTGGTGGCCAGCAGGCCGCCCGCACGCAGCTTCGGCTCGATCTGCGCGTACAGCGCTTGCTTGGCTGCGGGGTTCTCGAAGATCGCCTCGATCGCCAGCTCCGCATCGGCGGCGCCGCTGCCCGCGACGTCGGCGCGCAGCCGCGCCGTGGCCTCGGCGATACGCTCGGGCGTCTTCAGGCGTTTCTCGAACAGCACCTTGGCGCGCACCAGCGCCGGCTCGATGAATTTCAGCTCGCGGTCCTGCAGGCTCACCTCGAAGCCGCGATAGGCGCACCAGGCCGCGATGTCGCCGCCCATCACGCCGGCGCCGACCACGTGCACGTGGCGGATGCCGTGCTCGGCGCCGTCGCCCAGGCTCTTGAGGCGCTCCTGCAGGAAGAACACGCGGATCAGGTTGCGCGCGGTCGGCGTCTCGGCCAGCCGCGCCACCGAGCGCGCCTCGAGCCTGAGGCGCTGGCGGATGTCGGCTCCGCCGCGACGCCAGACTTCGACGATCGCGAACGGCGCGGGGTAATGCGCCGCGCGCACCTTGGCGGCGGTCTGCTTGCGCACCAGCGGTGCGAGGATCTGCCGTGCGATCCAGGTATTGCTGGCCCCGGCGCGCAGACGCAGCGCCAGCGGGCGCACGGGCGGCTGGCGCAATACGGCCAGTGCGGCATCGAGCAGACCGTCGGCGGACGCGACGCGATCGACCAGCCCCAATCCGCGCGCGGCGCCGGCCGAGAGCGCCTTGCCGGTCAATAGCAGCGGCAGCGCCTGCAGGGCGCCGATCAGGCGCGGCAAGCGCGCGGTGCCGCCCCAGCCGGGGTGGATGCCCAGCATCACCTCGGGCAGGCCGATGCGGGTCCTGGCGTCGTCGCTGGCCACGCGATGGCGGCAGGCCAACGCCAGTTCGGTGCCGCCGCCCATGCAGTGGCCGTGGATCGCGGCGACCGTGGGGCAGGGCAGCTCGACCAGGCGCTGGAACACGCGCTGGCCGAATTCGATCGCCGCCAGCACGCCGCCGTTGCGCTCGTAACTGGCGAACTCGCGGATGTCGGCGCCGGCGATGAACCCGGCGGCCTTGGCCGAGCGGATCACCAGTCCGGCCGGCGGTTCGATCTCGAGGCGCTCGATGATCGCCGCCAGCTCGTCCAGCACCGCGCGCGCAAGGGTGTTGACGCTGCTGCCGGCGCGGTCGAGCGAGAGCACCACGATGCCGTCGCCGCGTCGTTCGCTCTGCCAGTGCCTGAACGGCAATCCTTCGAACATGATGCGATCGCTCCGCGTTTGCGTCAGAGTAATGATCACACGATAACCAGCGGCCGCGATCAACGCCGCCCGAGTGCCGGGGAATGCCAGACGTACAGGTCGACGTCGTCGCCACCACCGCCGAATTGCTGGCGCGCGTGCTTGCCGGCGAGCAGGCGCTGACGTTGCTGGACACCGGCGATGCGCCGACGCTGGTCGACGAATTCCGCCGCCATGCGCTGCTGGCCGGACAGTCGCTGTATCTGTGGGATGCCGACGAGGGCCTGTGCAGCCTGCGCGAAGCCGGCGTGCGGGTGCCGGCGACGCGGCGTCTGGCCGACGCCCTGCGTTACGTGCTGCAGAGCATGCATTTCGGCATCTATCTGGTTCCGCTGCCGCTGCAGGACCTGCCCACCGTGCTGCCGCTGCTGCACCAGATCCTGCGCCAGCGCGAGGGTCACGCCCGCCGCGTGCTGCTGCTGGCGCCGCTGGACGCGTTGCCGCCGGGGCTGGCCGAACACGCGCTGCGCCTGCGCATGGCGGCAATCGGGCAAAGCCGGCTGCGCCTGCGCGGCGGCCGCTGGGTGCGCTGAGCATGCCCGGCCGCGACACGCCCGCCCTGCTGATCGTGGCCGCCGATCGCGCCGAGCGGCGCGTGCTTTACGACGCGCTTGAACAGGCCGGTTTCGAAACCCTCTACACCGCGCGTGACGTGGCGCAGGCGCGCGCCCTGCTGGCGCAGATTCCCACGCTCGACCTCGTGCTGCTGGAGTTCAGCGGCGAAGCCGGCGAGGCGGTGACGCTGTGCGCCCAGCTTGCCGACCGCCAGGGGCCGGCCGTGCTGGGTCTGCTGGCCGGCGAAGCCGCGCAGCGGGTGTGGGGCTTCCATCGCGCCGTGCCGGGTGTCAGCGACTGGCTGGCGGCGCCGTTTGCCGCCGGCGAGGTGTGCGCACGCGTCAACAGCGCGCTGGGACGGCGCCCCGCGGTCGCCGCGGTCGGCGGCGAAGCGGACGACACCTTGCGGCTGTTTTTCGACACCAGCAGCGACGAACTGCTGGTCAGCGACAGCGACGGCCGCATCCTCACCTGCAATGACGCGTTCGCGCGTGCCAGCGGGTTGGCCGGCGCGGCGTGGCGCGGACGCAGCCTGGACCCGATCGCCCTGTGCGCAGGCGCCGAGCGCCAGCAGGCGCTGCGCCGCAAGCTGCAGCTGGAGGGCGCGGTGCAGTTCCGCTGCGAGCGGCCGCGGACGGACGGCCGCAGCGATCCGGTCGAGATCAGCATGCGGCTGGCGCTGCACGACGGGGCGCTGGTGCATTGCAGCCGCATCCGCACCCTCGACGACCAGCGCCGTGCCCGCGATGCCCTGGCGCTGCTGGCGCGCGTCAATGCCGCCGGTCGCGGCGATGCCGCGCTGGAGGCCGCATTGCGGCTGCTGGCCGACGCCCTCGATCTGGATTTTCTGGCGGTCTATGCCGCCGCTGCCGATGGCGCGGCGCTGCCGCTGGCGATCGTGCAGCGCGGGCCGGCGCCGGCCGATGCGCCCGATCCCGCGCAGCAGGCGACGCTGGCGCAGGCGCTG
>JAJYMF010000084.1 GCA_021787175.1 Pseudomonadota bacterium
GCTGCGCCCAGATCCTTCGGGCTGCGCCCTCAGGATGACAAAGTAAGACGGGTATCAGCCGATGCGCGCGAAGACCGCGCCATAGGCGGGCAGATGCAGGATGCCGCCGTCAACGTGACCTTCCGGCAAGCCGTGGCCATCGAGCGCGCACAACGCCGTCGCCTTCGGCAAGGGCAGCGGCACCGCGGCCGCCTCCGCGCCGAGATTGAACGCGACGAACAGTACCTCGTCGCCGCATCGGCGCACGAACGCCAGCAGGGGTTCGGGCAGGTCGATCAGTTCGATCTCGCCCCAGCGCAGCGCCGGCTGCTGGCGGCGCCAGCGCAGGAACCGGCGAAAGGTGTTCAGCGGCGAATCGGGATCGGCTTCCTGGTGCGACACGGCGCGCTGGCGATGCGCGATCGGCACCGGCAGCCAGGGCGCGACGGCGCTGAAGCCGGCCTGCGCGCCGTCGCTCCACGGCATCGGCGTGCGACAGCCGTCGCGGCCCTTGAAGTTGGGCCAGAAGGCGATGCCGTAGGGATCGCGCAGCGCCTCGTAGGGCACATCGGCCTCGGGCAGGCCCAGTTCCTCACCCTGATAGACGCAGACTGAACCGCGCAGCGAACAGGCCATCGCGCTCAGCAGCGTGGCCAGGCGCGGCGACGGATCGGCGCCGCCCCAGCGCGAGGCCACGCGCATGGAGTCGTGGTTGGAGATCGCCCAGCACGGCCAGCCCTCGTGCAGCTTGCGCTCGAGCGTGTCCACCGTGGTGCGGATGTACGCGGACGAAAAGTCCTCGGTCAGCAGTTCGAAGCTGTAACCCATGTGCAGCCGGCCCGGCCGGGTGTACTCGGCCATGGTCGCCAGCGAATCCTCCGAGGCGATCTCGCCGAGCGCGGCGATGTTGGGATATTGATCGAGCAGGGTCCGCAGCTGCTCGAGGAACGCCAGATTCTGCGGCTGCGTGTTGTTGTACCAGTGGTACTGATAGGCGTACGGGTTGTCCGGACTGAAGCCGCGGCCCACGCGCTGATCGCGCGGCTTGGGCGGATTGTCGCGCAGCGCGCGGTCGTGGAAGCAGAAATTGATCGCGTCGAGGCGCAGGCCGTCGACGCCGCGATCCAGCCAGAAGCGCACATTGTCGAGCACCGCGCGCGGCACCTCGGGATTGTGGAAATTGAGATCCGGCTGCGAGGACAGGAAGTTGTGCAGGTAGTACTGCTGCCGGCGCGGCTCCCACGTCCACGCCGGGCCGCCGAAGATCGACAGCCAGTTGTTGGGCGGCGTGCCGTCGTCGCGCGGATCGGCCCAGACGTACCAGTCGGCGCGCGGATTGCCGCGACTGGCGCGGCTCTCCTGAAACCACGGATGATCGAGCGAGGTGTGGCTGAGCACCTGGTCGATCATCAGCCGCAGCCCGCGGCGGTGAGTCTCCTCGATCAGGCGATCGAAATCGGCGAGTGTGCCGAACAGCGGATCGACGTCGCGGTAGTCGCTGATGTCGTAGCCGAAGTCGGCCATCGGCGAACGGAAGAACGGCGCGATCCAGATCGCATCCACGCCCAGGCTGGCGATGTAGTCGAGGCGCTCGATGATGCCGGGCAGGTCGCCGACGCCATCGCCGTTGGTATCGAGGAAGCTGCGCGGATAGATCTGGTAGATGATCGCGCCGCGCCACCACGGCTCGGCAGCGCGGACCGGTGCGTGCGTGCCGGCGCCGTCGCGCGAGTCGGTGCTGCGAAGGTGGGGAGCGTCATTGCGCACTGCGTCTGATCCTTCGTTCGGGCCGTGCCGTGGTGCCGGCAGCCCCGCGGGTGCCGGAGGACCGCACGACCGCCTGCATCCGGACAACGGACGGCTGCGCGGCGGTCGCGATCCCTCGCCGTGAGCTTACGGGCACAGGCCATCCAAGCCGATAGACCTGCATACGTATTCATCGCGGCCACTGCCGGATGGCCTACCCAGGCGCCGCTATCGACGCTATAAGTGCCCGGGGCCGGCGTGCCGGACGACGCGAGCGCAGCGGGTGCGGGGCGTCGGCGGTGCCGCGGCCGCGCCAGCGTCATCGTTCGGGAAGATCGGCGCCGATCGGCGCCTGCGCATTCAGCGGTCCGCGTCGCAGAGCGCGGCCGCCCATCGGAGGGAGCAATGAACGTCACCACGCAACCGGTTGCCGCGCACGCACGCACCACCGTCTACTTCACCGCCGCCCTGGCCGCACTGGCGGGGCTGATGTTCGGCCTGGATGTGGGCGTGATCTCCGGCGCTCAGCAGTTCATCCAGCACGATTTCGCCATCGACGACCGCGCCATCGAGCACATCGTCAGCAGCATGATGCTGGGCGCGGCGATCGGCGCGGCACTGGCGGCATGGCTGTCGGGACACTTCGGACGCAAGCGCTCGCTGATCTTCAGCGCGACACTGTTCGTGATCGGCTCCGTGCTGAGCGCGGTGGCGTGGTCGCCCGATTCACTGATCGGCGCGCGCCTGGTGCTGGGCCTGGCCATCGGCGTGGCGGCGTTCACCGCGCCGCTGTACCTGGCCGAGATCGCCCCCGAGGACAAGCGCGGGGCGATGATCTCGACCTACCAGCTGATGATCACCATCGGCATCTTTCTGGCATTCCTGTCCGATACCGCCTTCAGCTACAGCGAAAGCTGGCGCTGGATGCTGGGCATCATCGCGCTGCCCGGCGCGCTGTTTCTGCTGGGCGTGCTGAGCCTGCCGGAAAGCCCGCGCTGGCTGCTGATGCGCGGACGCAGGGAAGAGGCCCGCGCGGTGCTGGGCAAGCTGCGCGGCGATGGAGCCGTGGTCACGCGCGAAGTCGCCGCGATCGAGGATCAATTGCGCACGCCGCAGCAGGGCTGGCAGTTGTTCCTGCAGAATCGCAATTTCCGCCGCTCGGTGGGCCTGGGCATCCTGCTGCAGGTGGTGCAGCAGCTCACCGGCATCAACGTGGTGATGTACTACGCGCCGCGCATCTTCGCCGACATGGGCTACGCCACCAGTGCGTCGATGTGGTTCACCGCCATCGTCGGCCTGACCAACGTGCTGGCCACCTTCATCGCGATTGGCTTCGTCGACCGCATCGGCCGCAAGCCGATCCTCTACGCCGGTTTCGTGGTGATGGCCGCGGGTCTGGGCGTGGTCGGCCTGCTGATGCATCTGGGCATGGCCACGCAGGCCGAGCGCCTGCTGGCGGTGGGCATGCTGCTGGTGTTCGTCGTCGGCTTTGCATTCTCGGCCGGGCCGCTGGTGTGGACGCTGTGCTCCGAGATCCAGCCGCTGAAGGGCCGCGACTTCGGCATCGGCGTGTCCACCGTCACCAACTGGGTCGGCACCATGATCGTCGGTGCCACCTTCCTGACCCTGCTCAACCGCTTCGGCCACGCCAACACCTTCTGGCTGTATGCCGGATTCAACGCGGTGTTCCTGCTGTTCACCTGGGCGCTGGTGCCCGAGACCAAGGGCGTCACCCTCGAGCACATCGAGCAAAAGCTCATGGATGGCGCGTCGCTGCGCGACATCGGGCGCTGAGGCTCCGCCGGCAGCGGCTAGAACGTCGTCGGGTGCGGCTCGGCGGCGAAGCCCACCGTCAGCGCGCCGGCGCCGACGTTGACCATGCCGGTGATGCTCATCACGCTCTCGAGCAGGGGGATGCCCTGCTCGGCGCAGACGGTGGCCAGCGCGGCATGGCCCGGCAGGGCGCGCATCTCGGCGAGATCGCCGCCGTAGCTCAGCGCCAGCGCGGGCACCATCAGCCCCGCGCGGACGCGCTCGGCGGCGTAGCCGAACAGTACCTCGGCGCCGTGGTCGAATCCGCGCACCTTGCCGACGGGGCCGGTCTCGCCGCGGTAGCCGCGCAACAGCGGCTTGATGTCGAGCGCCGAACCCAGCG
>JAJYMF010000197.1 GCA_021787175.1 Pseudomonadota bacterium
CAGCAGACGTTCGGCGCAGGCATCGGCGCGGACGGGGCCGGATATGTCAGCGGGCTATCCCTCGCGCTGGTGTCGAGCTGAGCTCCGCTGCGTCCAGGCCAGCACCTGCGCCTGCGCCGAAGCTCAGCAGCTGCCTGATAGGTATCTGGTCTGATGAGCAGCGGGTGGCCGATGGCCTTCGAGGGCCATGGCCCGGCGGAACTCTGCCATCCGATTCGCCTGCAAAACCCTCGCCTGAGGATTGAGGCGAGCCAGACGGCCCGTTTCCGCCCGTCAGCGGCGCAGTAACGGCGGAGCCAGCGCTACTCATTGACAGCCGCTGTCCAGGGCTGACCGCGATGATCGCGGGCGGCTCAACTGGCAGCGGAGCCGGGATCCCGGTGCAGGTCACCGGCTAGCCCGAAGCGTGCGCCGGCCCGTCACAGTGCGCAGCAGACAGCGCAGCAGTCCGGTACCGCTGCAGTTCGGCGCTCAGCCGCGCGGCCAGGCGGGCTTCCAGCGTCGCCACGAGATCGGCGCAGCTATCCCAGTTCAGCTGGGCGCATTCTGGTTTACCGGCCAACAGGCAGATTCGTCCACGCGTCATGAGCGCCTCCACGCAGAGCAAGGTCGCGTTCATGTCCTTAGCGTCGCGGACGGCACTCTCGGCATCGCGCGCAGCCGACTCAAGGTCACCGCGCCCTAGCGCCACAATTGCCCGGGCAAGTCTCAGGCGGCATCGGACCATTGGGTCGCCCGCGCTGACAGCGAGCTCATCTGCCTGGGCCAATGTCCGTGCGGCCGCGTCGAAGTCCTCCCGCGCGACGTGCACCGAGTTAAGCCCGAGCAGCGCATAGCACTGGCCGACCAGATCGCCGGACGCCTCCGCAGACGCGAGGACGTCCGCGTAGGCCGCAGCCGCCTGTTCCAGATCACCGCGCCGGCAATACAATTCACCCTTGCGGTGCAACACCTGGGCGCCGACGCGACGGTTGCCCAGCATGGTGCATATCTCATCAGCCTCGTCCAGCATGCCGACCGCGCCGGCGATATCGCCGAAGTCCATCTTCACCTGAGCCATATTGTGCAGGACATGCGCCACGGCGAGCACATCATTGACTTCCCGAAAGGCCGGCAGCGTCTTCTCCCAGCGCTCAAGCGCTTCGCTCAGATGGCCGGCGATGCGATCGAGGTACGCCACATTGCGCAGCACGAGCGCCGTTCCATACCGGTCCCCGAGATCTTCGTAGAGCACCAGGGCACGGCTAAAGCCGTCACTCGCCTCTGCCACATTCCGCGTGAACATATGCAGCGATGCGAGAGAATAACGAATAGCCGCCTCACCACGGACATCACCATGGGCAAGCACGGCCCGCAAGGCATCCTCGTGGGTCTCTCGCCAGTCATCGAGGTGCATGCGCGCCTCGAAGATCGCGACCGAGCTCAACGCGAGACCCCAGGCATGATCCGTCAGGCCATATGCTGCCGCCTGGCGCACGCCGCAGACTAGTGACCCTCGCTCCTCTTCCAGCCAGGCTAGTGGCTCCGCCAGCTGCCTGGCGGCGGACGCCCCCGCGAGCCGCCACAGCTCCGCATCATTCTTTGGCAGCAGGAATTCGCCGCCATGCGCTCGCCGATATGCTTCCCTAGTAAGGTAATGCAGCGCAGCAATATAGCGCGACACGGCAGCTCGGCTTTCTGCCGCCGCATCCTCCTCCGTCAGCCGCTCTTGCGCAAATATCCTGGTAATGTCATGTAGACGATATCGCGGTACTCGAACGTGCAGGCCAGAGTCGGCATCCAGGAAGTACGCGTCGACCAGCTCTTCCATGATCTCTTGTGCAACGAACTCATCGACCTTGATGAGCGGCTCGCCGACCCAAGGCGCGAAGCTTGATGTCTCCAGCAGCGCCAGCCGCCGCAGCAGGCATCGGGCTGCCGGCGACAAGTTCACATAGGACAGCGCCATGCTTGCGCGCACGCCCATCTGTTCGTGTCTCAGCTCGTCGAGCCGCCTGGATTCATCGGTGAGACGGCCGACCATGTCCTCGACGGTCCAGTGCGGTCGCGCGGCAAGTCGCGCGCCGACGATCCGCAGCGCCAGCGGAGTGTAGTCGCAGAGCTGGCACACCCTGGCGGCAGCGGCTCGCTCGCAGGCTATCCGGTCGCGGCCAGCTATGGTGCCCAGCAGCTCGATGGCCGTGGCCGGATCGAAGCCGCCGAGTTCCACACGGTTCGCAGCAGACAATCCGGTCAGGCGCTTCCGGCTCGTCACGATCACGGCGCACGTCGGTGATCCGGGAAGGAGGTCCCGGACCTGCTGCTCTGACATCGCGTCATCGAGCAGGACCAGGACTCTCCGGTCAGCCAGCAGGTCGCGGTACATCTCGGCCCGCTCGTCCACGCTGTCAGGAAGCATCTGGTTCTGTGCGCCGAGCGCGCGCAAGAAGCGCTCGAATATGCCCGCCAGGCTAGCCGCCTGATCACCGGAGCGCAGCCTCGCGAACAGTTGGCCGTCCGGGAACTTATCGGCTAGTTGATGCGCCACGTGCACAGCCAGGGTTGTCTTGCCCGTACCGCCCCTGCCGACGATGACGTTCACGCCGACAGCCCAGTGTCCGCCGATGTCGGAAGTGTCGCGGAGGACCTGGCGCATCAGTCGAGCTACCTGGTCGGCACGGCCCGTGAAGTCGCTGATCGTCGCCGGAAGCAGTGTCGGCACGACGGCAGGGGCGCGGGCTCCAGCCGTCAGATCGATAGCATGAGCCTCCAGGTCATCTGAGGCCTCGGAATTCTGCAGTATCGCTAGATGCAGCCGCCGCAACTCTGCTCCCGGCTCGATCCCCAGCGCATCGACGAGCGAAGCGCGGGTGCGCCGGTAGACCTCAAGAGCGTCGGCTTGTCGGCCAGCCCGGTAGAGCGCGGTCATCAGCAACGCGCACAGCCGCTCCCGATGCGGATACTCTTCCACCAACCGCGCCAGTTCGACGGCCACATCGTTATGCAGGCCCAGCTGAAGCTCTACGTCGAGACAGTCCTCCATCAATGCCAGGCGTCGTTCGGCCAGTTGCTCGGCAATTTGGCGCACCGTCCGGCTCTCGATTCCAGCCAGCGCACCGCCGCGCCACAACCCCAGCGCCCGCCTCATCGCGCTGCGTGCCGCGTTCAGATCACCGCGCTGCTCCGCATTCCTGGCACGCACCACCGCCGCTTCGAACACATGCAGATCGAAGAACTCGCTAGGCAGCCGTATCAGGTAACCTGGCCGGTGGCTTTCGATCCGGATAGCGCCGCCGACTGGCAGCAGTTTCTTGCGCAGCGCGGAGATGCAGATTTGAACCTGAGCGCGCGCCGTATTGGGCGGCCGATCATCCCAGAGCGCCCGCATCAGCCGCTCGATGGGGATTATCCGATTCGCGTCCAGCAGCAACATGGCCAGAATGACGTGCTCACGCGGTCCACCCAGATTCAGCAGCTTGCCGGAAACGTCGACTTCAAGAGGCCCAAGAGCGCGAACGGAGATCATCGTCGCGCATTCCGGGCCAGCGCATACCTTTGAGCTAGGAGATCAGCCCAACATTCTGGCCCGGCAGCCGCGGAACAACTGGCCGAGGATAGTCCGGCTTTTAAATCAGTCAAACTCAAGCTCGCGAACGCACAGCACATTCCGATGCACACTAACGTCGCGCAGTCTTCCGCCATGATCCTGAGAACTTAACTACCAGGCCATTAAGTCATGAAACCACGGCACGTCATTTTCGTCAAGAAGGTCCATAGCTCGGCCACCGGGGCGGCCGAGCTATGGACCGCACCGACCCGCTGGGACTCTCGGTCCGCAGCGTCGTCCGACCACGTGCCCCACTGCGCCGCAACCCTGGGCGCATGACT
>JAJYMF010000266.1 GCA_021787175.1 Pseudomonadota bacterium
CAGCCGGTAATTGTGCTGCTGCTGCCCGGACGCACGCAGGGCGATGATCTCGGCATGGGCGGTCGGGTCGTGCGAGGCGATCGTGCGATTCCAGCCTTCGCCGATTGCCTTGCCGTCCATGACCAGCACGGCACCGACCGGCACTTCATCGTGCATCTCGCCGGCATGTCGGGCCAGATCCAGCGCGCGCTCCATCCACCGGGCGTCCTCGGCGCTGAAGGCTGTCAGCGGGTCCGGCAGCGCGGAATCGGGGGGCTCGTGGGCTGGCGGCGGCATCGGATGCGGTGTACGCGCAGGGCTGGGGCGACGGCGGCGGATGGGCGCCGATCTACTCCCACTCGATCGTGGCCGGTGGCTTGCCGCTGATGTCATAAACGACGCGAGAAATACCACGCAGTTCATTGATAATAGAACGAGAAACTTCCTCGAGGAAATCGTACGGCAGGCGCGCCCAGTGCGCCGTCATGAAGTCCACGGTTTCGACCGCGCGCAGCGCGATCACCCATTCGTAGGCACGCCCGTCGCCGACGACGCCAACGGACTTCACCGGCAGGAAGACGGCAAAGGCCTGGCTGACGCGGTCGTAGAGGCCGTGCTTGTGCAAGGCCTGGATGAAGAGATGGTCGGCCTGCTGCAGCAGGGCGACGTATTCGGGCCGGATCGCGCCCAGCACGCGTACGCCCAGCCCCGGTCCGGGGAACGGATGCCGGTACACCATCGCACGCGGCAGGCCGAGTTCGACGCCGACCCGGCGCACCTCATCCTTGAACAGTTCGCGCAGCGGCTCGACCAGCTTCAGGTGCATGCGCTCGGGCAGGCCGCCGACGTTGTGATGGCTCTTGATCACGTGCGCCTTGCCGGTTTTCCCGCCGGCCGATTCGATCACGTCGGGGTAGATCGTGCCTTGCGCCAGCCACTTCACGCCTTCGAGCTTGCGTGCCTCCTCGTCGAACACGTCGACGAACAGACGGCCGATGACCTTGCGCTTGGCTTCGGGGTCCTCGACGCCTGTGAGCGCCGCGAAGAAGCGTTCGGCCGCATTGACGCGGATGACATGCACGCCCATGTGCTCGGCCATGGTGGTCATCACCTGGTCGCCCTCGCCGAGCCGCAGCAGGCCGGTATCGACGAACACGCAGGTCAGCTGCGCGCCGATGGCCCTTTCGAGCAGCGCGGCGACCACCGAGGAATCGACGCCGCCGGACAGGCCCAGCAGCACCCGGTCCTGCCCCACCTGGGCACGAACGCGCGTGATGGCATCCTCGATGATGTGTGCGGGTGTCCACAGCGTGGCGCAGCCGCAGAGATCGACCACGAAACGGCGCAGGATCTCGGCACCGTGCGCGGTGTGGGTCACCTCCGGATGAAACTGCACGCCGTAGTAATGGCGCGCCTCGTCGGCCATGGCGACAACCGCCACGCTGGCGGTGGACGCCACCGCGGCGAAGCCCGCGGGCAGCGCGGTGACGCGGTCGCCGTGCGACATCCAGACATCCAGCGCGCTGTGCGACGGGGGCGGCGATGGCGCGGCCTGCGGGCGCTGCATCTCGCCCATCCACGATTCACCTTCGCCGTAGCGCGGCGGCCCGCTGTGGCTGTCCAGCGCGTCGAACAGCCGGCAGGGCGCGATCAGCTCGACCGCGGCGTAACCGAACTCGCGCGCGTGCCCGCCTTCGACGCGGCCGCCCAGCTGCTCGGCCATGGTCTGCATGCCGTAGCAGATGCCCAACACCGGCACGCCGAGATCGAACACCGCATCGGGCGCCCTGGGCGAGCCGGCCTCGGTCACCGACTCGGGACCGCCGGACAGGATCACGCCCCTGGGTGCGTAGCGCGCTATTTCGGCGGGATCGTGGTCCCACGCCCAGATCTCGCAGTACACGCCGATCTCGCGCACGCGGCGGGCGATCAGCTGCGTGTACTGCGAGCCGAAGTCGAGGATCAGGATCTTGTCGCTGTGGATGTTCTGAGGCATCGGGTTCGGGACTCGGGACTCGGGACTCGGGATCCCTGCCCTGCTGCGTGTGCACCGCCGCCGGTCAGCCGCGCTCCAGTCCGGCGTCGCCGCGGCAGGTTTCGAAGCGCTTTGTTTCCAGCCGAACCCGGGTCCCGAATCCCGGGTCCGACCGTATCTCAATCCAGCCGGTAGTTCGGAGCTTCCTTGGTGATCTGCACGTCGTGCACGTGCGCCTCGCGCACGCCGGCGCTGGTGACGCGCACGAACTGCGGCTGGCTGCGCATGGCGTCCATCGTGGCGCAGCCGCAGTAGCCCATCGACGCGCGCAGGCCCCCGATCAGCTGATGCACGATGCTGCGCAGCGGGCCGCGGTAGGGCACGCGGCCCTCGATGCCCTCGGGCACCAGCTTGTCGGCGTCGGCCTCGTCCTGGAAATAGCGGTCCTTGGATCCCTTCTGCATGGCGCCCAGCGAACCCATGCCGCGATAGCTCTTGTACGAACGTCCCTGGTACAGCTCGACCTCGCCGGGCGCCTCTTCGGTACCAGCGAACATCGATCCCAGCATGACCGTGGCGGCGCCGGCGGCGATGGCCTTGGCGACGTCGCCGGAGTAGCGGATGCCGCCGTCGGCGATCAGCGGAACCTGGTCCCTGAGCGCGCTGGCGACCATGTCGATCGCGGTGATCTGCGGCACGCCCACACCGGCGACGATGCGGGTGGTGCAGATCGAGCCCGGTCCGACGCCGACCTTGACCGCGTCGACTCCGGCGTCCACCAGCGCCAGCGCGGCGTCGCCGGTGACGATGTTGCCGGCGATCACCTGCACGTTCGGAAAGTTCCTTTTCACCCAGCGCACGCGGTCAAGCACGCCCTGCGAATGGCCGTGCGCGGTGTCCACCACGACCACATCCACGCCGGCCTCGACCAGCGCGCCCACGCGCGCCTCGGTGTCGCCGCCGACGCCCACCGCTGCGCCGACGCGCAGGCGCTCGTGCGCATCCTTGGCGGCGTGCGGATTGTCGCGCGCCTTCTGGATGTCCTTGACGGTGATCAGCCCGCGCAGCTGGAAGGCGTCATTGACGACCAGCACCTTCTCGATGCGGTGCCGGTGCAGCAGGGCCAGCACCTCATCCTCGCCGGCGCCCTCTTTCACCGTGATGAGCTTGTCCCGGCGCGTCATGATGTTCTTGACCGGATCGTCGGGCTTCTTCTCGAAGCGCAGGTCACGGCTGGTGACGATGCCGACCAGCTGCTCGCCCTCGACCACCGGCACGCCGGAAATGTTGCGCGCATGGGTGATCTGCATCACCTCGCGGATCGAGGTCTGCGGGCCGACGGTGATCGGATCGCGGATCACGCCGGCCTCGAACTTCTTGACCAGGCGCACCTCGGCGGCCTGCTGCTCGATCGGCATGTTCTTGTGGATGATGCCGATGCCGCCGCACTGCGCCATGGTGACCGCGAGGCGCGCCTCGGTGACGGTATCCATCGCCGCGGAGACGATCGGAATGTTGAGACGGATGCCGCGCGTCAGCCGGGTCGAGGTGTCGACATCGCGCGGCAGCACGGCCGAGTAGGCGGGTACCAGGTAGACATCGTCGTAGGTCAGGGCCTCGGCGAGGATGCGCATGGGCAAAAAGTCCTGCGAGTCAATTGCGGAATTGTACGCGGCGGCTGCCCGGCCGCCTAGCAAAAACACGTCGTCATGACCGCCAGCGCTGGCTTCAGGGCGATGCGGCAAAGGACTCGGCGGCTTCCAGTGTGTTCTCCATCAGCGTGGCCACGGTCATCGGCCCCACCCCGCCCGGCACCGGCGTGATCCACGAGGCACGCTCGCGCGCCGCCTCGAATTCGACGTCGCCGACCAGCCGCCCGTCGTCCAACCGGTTGATGC
>JAJYMF010000195.1 GCA_021787175.1 Pseudomonadota bacterium
TGATGGATGAAAACCACGCCCGCGCGCGGCCCTGGGACGCCGCCGCCGTGGGTCGCGAGGCGCTGATCCGCTCAGCGCTGGATTCCGCCGCGCGCGCCGAAGAATTGGGATTAAGTCGAGATCGTATCCTATTGTCATGCAAGGTTTCCGGTGTACAGGAACTGATCGCCGTGTACCGTGAGCTGGCCGCGCGCAGCGACTATGCGTTGCACCTGGGACTCACCGAGGCCGGCATGGGCAGCAAGGGCATCGTCGCCTCCGCCGCGGCGCTGGCGGTGCTGCTGCAGGAGGGCATCGGCGACACCATCCGCATCTCGCTGACGCCGGAGCCCGGCGAGTCGCGCACGCGCGAAGTGATCGTCGCCCAGGAGCTGCTGCAGACCATGGGCCTGCGCGCCTTCACGCCGCTGGTCACCGCCTGTCCGGGCTGCGGTCGCACCACCAGCACGCTGTTCCAGGAGCTGGCGATGCGCGTGCAGGAACACGTGCGCGCGAAGATGCCGGAGTGGCGGATCAAGTACGACGGCGTCGAGAACCTCACCCTCGCGG
This sequence comes from Pseudomonadota bacterium, assembly GCA_021787175.1. Lineage (GTDB taxonomy): Bacteria > Pseudomonadota > Gammaproteobacteria > Xanthomonadales > Rhodanobacteraceae > Metallibacterium. Next base: position 550 of record JAJYMF010000195.1, read on the forward strand.
TGATGGGCTGCGTGGTCAACGGGCCGGGCGAAAGCAAGCACGCCGACATCGGCATCTCGCTGCCCGGCACCGGCGAGACGCCGGCGGCGCCGGTGTTCGTGGACGGCGCCAGGACCGTGACCCTGCGCGGCGAGCACATCGCCGAGGAGTTCGTGGCGCTCGTCGAGGACTACGTCAGCCGCCGCTACGCGGCGCGCGGCTGAGTGCCGCCGGGTGCGGCCAGGGCGCGGGTACAATGGCGGTTTGCCGCCCGGACGCCCCGCATGCCGCGCTCGCCCGTACCCGTGCTGACCATCGACGGCCCGTCCGGCTCGGGCAAGGGCACCGTCAGCCGCCTGCTGGCGCAGGCGCTGGGTTGGCATCTGCTGGATTCGGGTGCGCTATACCGCGCCGTGGGTTATGCCGCGTCGATGGCCGGCATCGACCTTTCGGATGCCGAGGCCGTCACCCGCTGCGCCGAGACCACGCGCATCCACTTTCGCGACCCCGGTGATGGCGGCGAGACGCGGGTGATCGTCAACGGCCACGACGCCAGCGACGAGATCCGCACCGAAACCTGCGGCGCCGCGGCATCGGCGATCGCCGCCATCCCCAGCGTGCGCACGGCGCTGCTGGATCTGCAGCGCGGTTTTCGCCGGGCGCCGGGGCTGGTCGCCGACGGCCGCGACATGGGTACGGTGATCTTCCCCGACGCCGCGACCAAGGTGTTTCTGACCGCCAGTGCGGCCGAGCGCGCCCGGCGCCGCTATAAGCAGTTGAAGGCAAAGGGGCTCGACGTTACACTTGCAGCCCTTTTGCACGAGATCGAAGCCCGCGACGCGCGTGACGCGTCGCGGGCGGTCGCGCCGCTGCGACCGGCGCCGAATGCCGTGGTGATCGATACCACGGGCGTGCCGGCGCAGACGGTGGCCGACAGGGTATTGACGCTGCTGCGCGACCGTTGAGGTCCGTGCGGCGTCGGGTCCGCGCCGCGAGGTGCGGTTTTGCAACGGTGCCCCGGCACCCCTCGACCGGTGGGCCGCCACACGCGATCCGGCGGCCTCAGTCAACCTGGAACTCCCATGACCGAAAGTTTTGCCGAACTGTTTGAACAGAGCCAGACCCTCTCGAAGCTGAAGCCCGGCTCGATCGTCTCCGGCATCGTCGTCGAGATCCGCAGCGACGTCGTCGTGATCAACGCCGGCCTCAAGAGCGAAGGCATCGTCCCGATCGAGCAGTTCCGCAACGAACGCGGCGAGCTCGAAGTGCAGGTCGGCGACGAGGTCAAGGTCGCCCTCGACGCCATCGAGGACGGCTTCGGCGAAACCAAGCTGTCGCGCGAGAAGGCCAAGCGCTCGCTGGTGTGGGACGAACTGGAGGAGGCGTTCGAGAAGAGCGCCGCCATCAACGGCAGGATTTCCGGCAAGGTCAAGGGCGGTTTCACCGTCGACATCAAGGACGTGCGTGCGTTCCTGCCCGGCTCGCTGGTGGACGTGCGCCCGGTGCGCGACCCGGTCTACCTCGAGGGCAAGGACCTCGACTTCAAGATCATCAAGCTCGACCGCAAGCGCAACAACGTGGTGGTCAGCCGCCGCGCGGTCGTCGAGAGCGAGTTCTCCGCCGAGCGCGAGCAGCTGCTCGAGCGCCTCAAGGAAGGCGCGGTGATCAAGGGCGTGGTCAAGAACCTCACCGACTACGGCGCGTTCGTGGATCTGGGCGGCATCGACGGCCTGCTGCACATCACCGACATGGCGTGGAAGCGCGTGCGCCATCCTTCCGAGGTGGTCAACGTCGGCGACGAGCTGGAAGTGCGCGTGCTCAAGTTCGACCGCGAGCGCAACCGCGTCAGCCTCGGCCTGAAGCAGCTGGGCGACGATCCCTGGGTCAACATCGCGCGCCGCTATCCGGTCGGCAGCCGCCTGTTCGGCAAGGTCAGCAACGTCACCGACTACGGCTGCTTCGTCGAGATCGAGCCAGGCGTCGAGGGCCTGGTGCACGTCTCCGAGATGGACTGGACCAACAAGAACGTCAATCCGGCCAAGGTCGTGCAGGTCAGCGACGAGTGCGAGGTGATGGTGCTCGACGTCGACGAGGAGCGCCGCCGCATCTCGCTCGGCATCAAGCAGACCCGCTCCAATCCGTGGGAAACCTTCGCTGCCGTGCACAAGAAGAACGACCGCGTCAGCGGCAGCATCAAGTCGATCACCGACTTCGGCATCTTCATCGGCCTCGAAGGCGGCATCGACGGCCTGGTGCACCTGTCCGACATTTCCTGGCAGACCACCGGCGAAGATCTGGTGCGCAACTTCAAGAAGGGCGACGAGATCGAGGCCGTGGTGCTGGCGGTCGATCCCGAGCGCGAGCGCATCAGCCTCGGCATCAAGCAGCTCGAGCAGGACCCGTTCGGCCAGTTCATGGCCGGCCATCCGCGCGGCAGCGTGCTGACCGGCGTGGTCAAGGAAGTGGACGCCAAGGGCGCGCTGATCGGGCTCGAGGACGGCGTCGAGGGCTACATCCGCGCCAGCGACATCGCCAAGGAGCGCATCGACGACGCCAGCCAGCACCTCAAGGTCGGTGATACGGTCGAGGCCAAGTTCATCGGCATGGATCGCAAGGGACGCCTGCTGCAGCTTTCCATCCGCGCCAAGGACGAGGAAGACCTGCAGGAGGTGCTGACCGATTACCAGTCGGCAGCCGGCGGCACCACCAAGCTGGGCGCGCTGCTGAAAGAGCAGATGAAGAAGGCCTGACGGACTCGGGCATGGCAGAGTCCGCAGACTCCGCCATGCCCTCTGCGGCGACCGCATCGTGACCATGACCAAGTCCGACCTGATCGAGGCGCTGGCGCGGCGCCAGGGCCATCTGGCCTTCGCCGACGTCGAGTTCGGCGTGCGCAGCGTGCTCGAGCAGATGACCGCCGCGCTGGCCGCGGGCCAGCGCATCGAGGTGCGCGGCTTCGGCAGCTTCGCCCTGCATTTCCGCCCGCCGCGCATGGGTCGCAATCCCAAGACCGGCACCGCCGTGGCGCTGCCCGGCAAGCATGTGCCCCACTTCAAGCCCGGCAAGGAGCTGCGCGAGCGCGTCAACGCCGCCGTGGCGTGAGCGTTTCGGCTAAAGTCTTCGGCTGAGGGATCCGGCCATGCGTCTGCTGATCGTCTTCCTGCTGCTGCTGTTCGTGCTGCTGGGTGCCGCATTCGGCGCGCTCAACGGCGGGCTGGTGCATTACGACCTGCTGATCGTCCAGACCGACCTGCCCAGGGGCGTGGCCCTGATGCTGGCCCTGATCGTCGGCTGGCTGCTGGGTGGCCTGACGGCCTGG
>JAJYMF010000391.1 GCA_021787175.1 Pseudomonadota bacterium
GGTGCCACCTCGAGGATCACGCGGTACTGGTTGAGCTCGGTGAAGATGGTCGAGATCTGGCGCTGGCCGAAGGCGTCATAGAGGGTGTCGTTGATGGTCTGCATCGGCACGCCGAGACGGCTGGCGGCGGCGCGGTCGATGTCCAGCTTCAATTCGCGGCCGCGGTCGGCGAGGTTGCTGTCGACGTCGGCCAGTTGCGGCAACTGCTTCAGCGCCGTCGCCATGCGCGTGGCATAGCGGTTGAGTTCATTGCTGTCGAGATCGCGCAGCACGAACTGGTATTGCGTCGCCGCGACGCGGGTATCCAGGGTGACGTCCTGCACCGGCTTCAGGAACAGCGCCACGCCGGGCACGCCGCTTGCGCCTTGCTGCAGTCGTGCCAGTACGGTGGCCAGTCCCGGCCGGCTGCTGCGCGGCTTCAGCACGATGCTGAGCTGCCCCTGGTTGAGGGTCGGATTGAGGCTGCCGACGCCGACGAAGGCAGCCACGCCGGCGACGTCGGGATCCTTGCGCAGCGCGGCGGCGACGGCCTCGACGCGGCGCTCCATCGCCGGAAATGCGATGCTCTGGTCGGCCTCGACCACGCCCGTGATCAGGCCGGTGTCCTGATCCGGAAGCAGGCTCTTCGGGATCCAGACATACAGCGCCACGGTCACCACCACGCTGGCGGCAAATACTGCCATCACCAGCGGACGGTGCCCGAACACCCACTCGAGGCTGCGCCCGTAAGCCTCGGCCATGCGCGCATAGAAGCCGCGCGCCGGGCCCTGCGGCCGCTCGTGCTCCGGCAGCGCGCCGGGTTTGAGCAGATACGCGCACATCATCGGCGTCAGCGTCAGCGAGATCAGCGCCGACAGCGACACCGCGATCGTCAGCACCCAGGCGAATTCGTGGAACAGCCGGCCGGTGACGCCCGGCATCAGCAGCAGCGGCAGGAACACCGCGATCAGCGATACCGTCAGCGACAGGATGGTGAAGCCGATTTCCTTCGAGCCGATCTCGGCCGCCTCGCGCGGATGCCGGCCCTGCTCGATGTAGCGGACGATGTTCTCGATCATCACGATGGCGTCGTCGACGACGAAGCCGGTGGCGACGGTCAGCGCCATCAGCGAGAGGTTGTCGAGCGAGAAGCCGGCGAACGCCATCACGCCGAAGGTGCCGACCAGCGACAGCGGAACCGCCACGCTGGGGATCACCGTCGCCCACAGCCGGCGCAGGAACACGAAGATCACCGCGACGACCAGGATCACCGCCAGCATCAGGGTGAACTCGACGTCGGCGACCGAGGCGCGGATCGTCTCGGTGCGGTCGGAGAACACCGTCAGGGTGACGCCGGCCGGCAGCACCGCGCGCAGCGCCGGCAGTTCGGCGCGGATCTGCGCCACCGTCTGCACGATGTTGGCGCTGGGCTGGCGGCGGACGTCGAGCAGCACCGCCGGCTTGCCGTCGGCCCAGGCGGCGACCTGGTCGTTCTCGACGCCGTTGACGACGCTGGCCACGTCGGACAGGCGCACCGGCGCGCCCTTGCTGTAGCTGATGATCAGGTCGCGGTAGGCCTGCGCGTCCGGCAGCTGGTCGTTGGCGCCGATGCTGAAACTCTGCTCGCTGCCGTTGAGGCTGCCCTTGGGCGCGTTGACGTTGGCCTGGGTGATCGCGCTGCGCACGTCCTCCAGGGTCAGGCCGAGATTGGCCAGCGCCGCCGGATTGACCTGGATGCGCACCGCCGGCTTGACGTTGCCGGCGACGCTGACCAGGCCGACGCCGCTGATCTGCGACAGCTTCTGCGCCAGAATGCTGTCGGCGTAGTTGGTGACGTCGCGCACCGGCAGCGTGGCGGAGGTCAGCGCCAGGGTCAGGATCGGCGCGTCGGCCGGATTGACCTTGTTGTAGACCGGCGGATACGGCAGGTTGGCCGGCAGCGAGCCGCGCGCGGCGCTGATGCCGGCCTGCACGTCCTGCGCGGCGTCCTCGATGTTGCGGCTCTGCACGAACTGCAGGGTGATCACCGAAAGTCCCTGCGAGCTTTCCGAACTCATCATCGCCAGCCCGGCGATCTCGCCGAACTGGCGCTCCAGCGGCGTGGTCACCAGACGCGCCATGGTCGAGGGGCTGGCGCCCGGATACTGCGTGACCACCTGCAGGCTGGGCGCCTCGATGTTGGGCAGCGCCGACACCGGCAGCGTGCGGTAGCCGAGGATGCCGAACAGCAGCAGCGCCGTCATCAGCAGCGAGGTGGCGATGGGGCGGCGGATGAACAGCGAGGAGAAGCCCACGCGCGAGTCCTTGTGGCGATGCCGGAACGGTCAGCCGCGGCGGTTGCGCCTGGCCTGACCCGCGAGGGCGGCCGGCACCGGCGGCACCTGGCCCGGCGCCAGCGGAATCACCTTGCTGCCGGGCTTGAGGCGGAACTGGCCTTCGGTGACCACCCGCTCGCCGGCCTGCACGCCTTTCGCGATCAGGATGGCGCTGCTGCCGACCTCGCCGCCGGTGGTCACCGCGCGCATCGCCACCGTCTTGTCCGGCTGCACGACGAACACGTAGTCGCCGTCGGGGCCGCGCTGCACCGCCTGCGCCGGCACCACCAGGCCGCCGTTGACCGTGCTCAGCTGCATGCGCACGTTGACGAACTGGCCCGGCCAGAGGGTGTTCCCGGTGTTGGCGAACTCGGCCTTCAGCTTGAAGCTGCCGGTGGCGGGATCGATCTGGTTGTCGACCACCTTGAGCGTGCCGTTGGCGATCACGTGGTTGTCGGTGCGGTCGAGCGCGGCGACGGCCAGCGCATTTTTCGCGAACGCCGCGCGCACGCCGTCGAGATTCTGCTGCGGCAGGCTGAAGATCACGCTGATCGGATGGACCTGCGTCAGCACTACCAGGCCGCCGGTGGTGCCGGGACCGACAATGTTGCCGACGTCGACCTGGCGCAGGCCGGCGACGCCGTCGATCGGTGCACGGATGCTGGTGTAGCCCAGCTGCACGCGCGCGCTGTCCACCGCCGCGCGGTCCGCCGCCACCGCCGCCTGATACTGATGCACGGTCTGCTGCTGCGCCTGCAGCGTCTGCGCTGCCACGAACTGCTGCTTGGACAGGCCCTCGTAGCTGTGCAGCGTGTACTGCGCGGCGCTGAGCAGCGCGGCGTCCTGCTGCTGCTTGCCGATCGCCTGTTCGAGCGCGGCCTGGAAGGTGCGCGGATCGATCTGCGCGATCAGGTCGCCCTTCTTCAACTCGTGGCCTTCGCGAAAATCGATCGACACCAGCTGACCGCTCACCTGCGGCACCACGGTGACGGTGTTGAGTGCCTGCACGGTACCCAGCGCGGTCAGATACACCGGCACGTTCTCGCGCAGTACCGGCACCACCGTCACCGGGATCGGTGCATCGTCCGGCGTCTGCGACGCGCTGCCCGCGCGATGCGTCAGGCGCCAGCCGATCACGCCCGCCAGCAGCACGACGACTGCGATCACGATCCACTTTGTGCGCGACATGCGGTTCTTCCTGCAAACGGTGTAGGGCCCGGCGCTCCGCCGCAGCGGCGACCGGGTCGCGCGGCTGCGGCTCACGCACTCGCGCCGGAGATGCTGCACGCTAGTGTTTCATAGACGCGCGACGGCGCGCAGGGTTCACCGCCCCTGTCGGAGGTCATGCTGCGCGGCGTCGCCGCGGCGGTACGTCACGCCGGATGCGCAGACGTAACGGAATGTAAATGAAGGACGCCGGCGCCGCGGCGTGCGCTACAGCCGCCGCGCCTGATCCGCCAGCAGCAGCTCGGCCGGCAGCGCCACCGCCTCCAGCCCGCGCGCCAGCAGCATCGCTTGGAAGCGTTCGCCCATCGCGCCGGGC
>JAJYMF010000316.1 GCA_021787175.1 Pseudomonadota bacterium
TCCGATCTCCTTCCCGGCCCAACCAACCTATCCGCCCTGCCCGGTGACGAGCGGCAGCTGCCAGTGAACGTGGGCGGGTGACGCGTGCCCGATGGTGCCGGCGGTCCTGCTAGTGTCTGGACCTGCCCCGCGCCACCGCAGAGACCGCTTTGCATGCATGACCGTCGCGAGATCGAATTTGCCGCAGCGGACGCGCCCTTGCGCGAGGACGTGCGGCGACTGGGCGCGCTGGTGGGTGACGTGCTGAGCGAACAGCTGGGCGCCGGCTTCCTGGCCGAAGTCGAGGCGATCCGGCGCAACGCCATTGCGCGGCGCCAGACCGCGGCGCCACCCGACGCGCTGGCCGGGGCGTTGCGCGACCGCAGCGCGGAGCGCGCCGAACAGCTGATCCGCGCCTTCTCGACCTATTTCCAGGTCGTCAACATCGCCGAACGCGTGCATCGCATCCGGCGCCACCGCGATTACCAGCGCGCGGGCGCCGCGCCGCAGCCGGAAAGCCTGCGCGACGTGCTGGGCAAGCTGAAGTCCGACGGCGTGGATCGCGACACCCTGATCGGCTGGCTGCAGCGGCTCGACCTCGAGCCCGTGTTCACCGCGCATCCCACCGAGGCCGTGCGCCGGTCGCTGCTGGAGAAGGAATACACCATCGTGCGCTGCCTGGTCGCCGACCTGGATGGCCGGCGCACGCCGCAGGAGCGCCGCACCGACGCGGCGCAGTTGCGCACGGCGATCACGACCGGCTGGCAGACCAGCGAGGCGTCGTTGATCCGTCCCTCGGTGCAGGACGAGATGGAGCACGTGGGCTATTACCTCGCCGATCCCCTGTATCGCGTGGTGCCGGTGTTCTACGAGGCATTCGAGGATGCGCTGGCCGAAGTCTATGGCGCCCGCATCGAGATGCCCCGCGTGTTGCGCTTCGCGACCTGGGTCGGCGGCGACATGGACGGCAATCCCGGCGTCGCCGCCGACACCATTGCCGCCACGCTGCGCGCGCAACGCGGCCTGATCCTCGAACGCTATCTGGGGGAAACCGCGCGGCTCGCGCGACTGCTCAGCCAGACCGCGGAGCGGGTGCGCACGAGCACGGCGCTGCAGCGGCGCCTGGATGATTATCGGGCCCTGCTGCCCGACGCGGCGGCGATGATCCGTCCGCGCCACGCCGACATGCCCTATCGCTGCCTGCTGACCCTGATGCACGCACGCCTGCTGGCGACCCGCGAGGGCGCAGAGCAGGGCTATCCGGATGCCGACGCCTTCGCCGACGACCTCGCGCTGATCGCCGCGAGTCTGCACGAACACGGCGGCGAGCATGCGGGCGGATTCGTGGTGCGCCGCCTGCAGCGTCGTCTGCGCACCTTCGGATTTCATCTGGCGCGGCTCGACGTGCGCCAGGAAGCGGCCGTGCATCGCGCGGCCCTGGCGGCAGCCTTCGGCGAGCCCGCGTTGGCCGACGCTGACGCCAGCGAACTCGCGGCGCGCCTGCGACCGTTTGCGGCCGGCGAGAAGACACTTCCGCGCAGCGATGCCGAGCCCGCGCAGCGCCTGCGCGCGGTCTTCTCGACCCTGGCCGACAGCCGGCGGCGCCATGGCGGCGATGCGATCGGATCCTACATCGTCAGCATGGCCGAAAGTGCGGCCGACGTGCTGGCCGTGCTGGCGCTGGCGCGCGCGGGCGGGTTCACGGACGCACAGGGCCGCGTGCCGCTGGATGTGGCGCCGCTGTTCGAGACCATCGATGACCTGCACTCGGCGCCCGCCGCGCTGCGTGCGCTGCTGGGCGATCCGGTCTACCGCGCGCACCTCGACGCGCGCGACCGCTGCCAGCGGGTGATGCTGGGCTATTCGGATTCGAGCAAGGACGGCGGCATCGTCGCTTCGCGCTGGGCGCTGCAGCGTGTCCAGGTCGAACTGCTGGAGGTCGCCGACGCGGCCGGCGTGCGCCTGGTCTTCTTCCACGGTCGCGGCGGATCCGTCAGTCGCGGCGGCAGCCGGGTCAGCACGGCGCTGATGGCCGCGCCGCACGGAACGGTGGCCGGCACCCTGCGCGTCACCGAGCAGGGCGAGGTGATCCACCGCAAGTACGGCATCCGCGCACTCGCGCTGCGGACCCTGGAACAGACCGCGGGCGCGGTCCTGCGCGCTTCGCTGCGATCACCGGCGCCGGAACCGCGCGAGGCGCCGTGGTCCGCCGTGATGGAGCGGATGGCCACCGAGGGGTACGCAACCTATCGCGCGCTGGTCGATGCGGAAACCTTCGGCGACTACTTCCGGTCGGCCACGCCGATCGACGTCATCGAGCGCATGACGCTCGGCTCGCGCCCGCCGCGTCGCGGCCGGATGCGCGGCGTGGAGAGCCTGCGCGCGATCCCCTGGGTGTTCGCCTGGACGCAATGCCGCGCCGGTCTCACCGGCTGGTACGGCACCGGCACCGCGCTGGAGCGCGCGGTCGCCGGATCGGGCGAGGAAGCGCTGCGCGAGATGGCGCGCGACTGGCCCTTCTTCCGCGGCCTGCTCGATGACGTCGGCATGGTGCTGGCCAAATGCGACCTCGCCATCGCCGAACGCTTTTCGCAGCTTGCCGGCGCCGAACTGCACGCGCGCTTCTTCCCGCAGGTTCGGGCCGAGTTCGAGCGCTGCCGCCACTGGGTACTGCGCCTGCGCGGCCAGCGCGAACTGCTGGAAGACGATCCGCGCCTCGCGCTCTCGATCCGGTTGCGCAATCCCTATGTCGATCCCATGAGCCTGCTGCAGGTCGATCTGCTGCAGCGCTGGCGCGATTCCGGCCGCCCGGCGGACGCGCTGTTCCGCGCGCTGGTGGCGAGCGTCAACGGCGTGGCGCAGGGGCTGCAGAACACGGGCTGAGGACAGGACGCCGGACGCGACGGCCGCAAGCCGCCCGGCGCATCGGGATTGCCGGCTTGGCGCGCGCCGGGCGCTCGTGCTCTGATCGCGACTTTCCGCACCGGGGAAACCGCGCCATGCGCGCCTGGATCTTCGCCCTGCTCTGCCTGATGACCGCACCCGCCATGGCCGACAAGCTCACCATCAAACGCCTGTTCGACGACCCCGCGCTCGGCGGACCGACGCCGATCCGCGTGCAGATCGCGCCGGACGGTTCGCGCGTCACCTTCCTGCGCGGCAGCGCCGCCGACCAGTACCGGCTGGACCTGTGGGAGTACAACCTCAAGGATCACACCACGCGCCTGCTGGTCGCGGCGAAGACGCTGGAGCCGCACGGCGAGCAGCTGTCGGACGCCGAGAAGGCCCGCCGCGAACGCGAGCGCACGGCTATCTATTCCGGCATCGTCAACTACCACTGGGCGCCGGATGGCGCGCAGCTGCTGTTTCCGCTCAACGGCAAGCTGTACCTGTACACGCTGGCGACGCAGCGCGTGCGCGCGCTGCCGATCGGCGACGGCTTTGCGCTCGATCCCAAGATCTCGCCCAAGGGCCGCTACGTGTCGTTCGTTCGCGACCAGAACCTGTGGGTGTACGACCTCAGGGACGCCAAGCTCCGCGAGCTGACCCGCGACGGCGGCGGCAGCGTGCACAACGGCGAGGCCGAGTTCGTGGCGCAGGAGGAAATGGACCGCAGCACCGGCTACTGGTGGGCGCCGGACGACTCCGCGATCGCCTTCGAGCGCTACGACGAGGCCGATGTGCCGGTGACCGAGCGCATGGAGCTGTACGCCGACCGCACCGCGGTGGTGAAGCAGCGCTATCCCTTCGCCGGCGATCCCAACGTGCGCTGGCAGCTCGGGCTGATCGCCCCGCAGGGCGGTGCGCCGCGCTGGATCGCCGCGCCCGCGG
>JAJYMF010000375.1 GCA_021787175.1 Pseudomonadota bacterium
AGGTCGTCGACGCTCATCGAGCCGAGGTCCGGGGTGGACGGTTGCGGGTCGCTCCCTTCGAGCACGGCTTCGAGCAGGGGCGCCGGGCTCGGCAACTCGCCGCGGACCTCGAGCGCCGTCTCGGCGAGCTTCGCCATCTCCACGATGAGCGTGCCAGCGCGCTTGCCGGTGATGCCGCGCGTGATGGTGTCGGCCAGGGCGCGAACGGTGGGCGACACCGCGGCCTTGCCGGCCGCGCGCGCCCAGTAGGCGTCGCCGATGGCGGCGTAATCGGAAAAGCTGCTGACAAACACGCGCGGTGAAAACACGTAGGCATTGGGCGCGATGGTTTCCGGCGCCATGGCCAGTACGTTGTTCAGCGCGAAGCCCACGACCTTACGGCGGCTGCCGGCAGGCATAGCGGGTGTCCACGCGGTCATGCCGTATGCCTCGATGTGCAGCGGCATGTCGGCCGGGTAGTCGTAGCTCAGCCGCACCTTGCCCCAGTCGCTGTAGCGCGAGTAACTCTCGATATCGCTGAACTGGCCTGCGAACAGCGGCGTGTGCGTGTCCATCCGGAACCGGAAGTGCAAGGTGGCGCCCACCGCCAGTTGCGGGAACACGATGATGCGCAGCTCGGTGTCGGAGAACATCGGCGCACCGACGCCGGCATTGTCCAGTTTGGTGAAGATCTGGTTCTTGCCTACCGTAATGCGCTTGCCGTCCGACGTCAGCACCCACGCCGAGAGTACGGTCAGCTTCTGCCGCGAAACGCTGTACGGCAGACGCACGCTGCTCCACTCGCCGATGCCGGCCACGGTATTGATGCGCACCGTGCGGGCGACCGTTTCGGTGAAGGCGCCGCTGCGCTCGATGCGGTAGGCGTCGTCCAGCAGCAGCGTGGTCGACGCGGTCTGCACCTCGGCCTTGACCGGCGCGGGGATGATCTCGGGGATGCCGCTAGATACGGCATCCGCAGGAACCGTTCCGAGCCGCTGCGCATGCGCGGTCACGGCGGACAGCAGCAGGGACAGGACCACGGGCAACAGCGTGCGGCGCATGGGTGTCCCTCTCCACGATGGCGTGAACGCGAGTCTAGCGACAATGCACCGTGGCGCGGGTTGGCCGCGCCACGGCCAGATCAATGGGCGATCGCGGCCATGCCCGCCGCGCGCAGGCGCTGGTTGAGTCCCGCCAGTTGCGGGCCGCGCAGCCGCTGCCAGCGCGCCAAGGTCCGCGTCAGCGTGGCGTGGGTCAGGCGGTAGCCCTGCTCGGCGTCCGCCGTGGGCGGTACGTCGGCGTCGTCGACGGCGTGCTCGAGACTGTCCAAACGCGCGGCCAGCGCGGTCAGGCTATCGACGTGGCTGGGCGGGCTGCCCACCGAGTTGGAGGGATCGGGCGCGGGGATGTCGCTGAGCGCAGCGAGTTGGCCGGCGAAAGCGGCGAGGTCGGTGCGCAGCGCCGGCTGGGTGTCCGACCGAGCCTTTGCCAGCGCGCGCTGCAGGCGGCCGACTTCGCGCAGCGCGGTAGCCGTGGCCGCGCGATCGGTCTCGATGGCCTGCGCCAGCGTCAGCTGCCGTACGTAGTCGGCGGCGGTCATGCCCTGCACACGCGGATCGGGCAGCACGCGCAACGTGCGCGTGAGCTGCCGGCCATCCGCGTCCAGCACCACGCGGTAATCGCCAGGTGCGGCCCACACGCCGTCGCTCCAGACGCCATCCTTGGCCAGCGCGACGGGTGCCGCCCAGTGCAGATCCCATACGAAGCGGTGCATGCCGGGCGTGGTGGCCAGCGGTGTGGGCTGCTGCACCCATGCGGGCGCGATGTGGATCTTGGCGAGGTCCACGCCGGGCAGAGTGTCGGCACTGTCGTAGCGGCGTACCAGACGGCCTTGCGCGTCGTAGATGCTCAGCGTCACCCGCTTGGCCGGTGCCTTCAGCACGTAGTCGAGATAGGCACCCTGCGGCGGATTCTGGCCGCGCGGCTCGCTCATCGGCAGAGGCGTGCCGGCGAACCCAAGCGGACGCACGCGATACGCTGGTGCCGGTGCGACGAAATAGGCGCCGTGCGCGGCCTGCGCCTGCGCCGCCTGCCGCAATGCAGTGATGTCGTCCATGATCCAGAAGCCGCGACCGTGGGTGGCGATCACCAGATCGTCGTTCTTGACCAGCAGATCGCGCACCGATGTCACCGGCAGATTCTGCTGCAGCGGCTGCCAGCGGCCGCCATCGTCGAACGAGACGAACACGCCGAATTCGGTGCCCGCGTAGAGCAGGCCGGGTGTCACCGGATCGACGGTGACCACGTTGACGAAATCGCGCGCCGGGATGCCGGCATCGATGGCCTGCCAGGTCTTGCCGCCGTCGCGCGTACGGTAGATGTAGGGATGGAAATCATCCAGGCGGTGGCGGTCGATGGCGATATACGCCACCCGCGCATCGCGCGGCGAGGCGGCGATGGCCGCCACCTTCGACCATGCCGTCAGCGGCGCCGGCGTCACATTGGTCCAGTGCGCACCGCCATCGTGCGTGACCCAGACCAGGCCATCGTCGGTGCCGGCCCAGATCAGTCGCGCATCGATCGGCGAGGGCGCGATGCTGTACACCACACCGCGGCGCGGCCCGGCGATCGGGCTGTCGGTGGCGGTGCTGGCATCGAGGTTGGCTGGAACGGCTGGGTCGGGACGCGTCAGGTCCGGGCTCACCGGCGTCCAGTGCGCACCGCCATCGGTGGTGCGGAACACGCGCTGGTTGCCGAAGTACAGCGCCTCGGGATCGGCTTTGGAAAACACCAGCGGCAGCGTCCAGGTGGCGCGGTACAGACCTGGGAAGGCCAGCGTCGGGTTGACCGACTGCGTCTGCTGGGTACGCTGGTCGTACTTGTCCACCGAACCGCCGTAGGTGTTGCCGTAGATCAGGTCCGGGTCGTGCGGGTCCACTGCGATCTCGCCGCTCTCGCCGCCGGCGGTCAGCTCGTGGAACTGCATCATGCTGATGCCGTCGACGCCGTGGCCGCTCTGGCTGGGCAAGCACACCGCGCCGGAGTCTTGCTGCGCGCCGCATACCCAGAACGGGAAGCGGTTGTCGGTGGTGACGTGATAAATCTGCGCGGTCGGCTGGTTGTACCAGCTCGACCAGGTCTTGCCGCCGTCGACGCTGACCACCGCGCCCTGGTCCACGCCCAGCATGCGGTGCGCGGGATCGCTGGGGTCGATCCACAGCACGTGGTAATCATCGCCGCCGGGGGCGCCCTTGATCGGCACGAAGGTCTTGCCGCCGTCGCGCGACTCGTACAGCGCGGTATTGGCCGCGTAAACCACATCCGGATTGCGCGGGCTGACGGTGATGCCGCCGAAGTACCAGCCGCGCTGCCAGATGCGCACGTCGGAACTTACGTGAGTCCAGTGCTTGCCGCCATCGTCCGAGCGGTACAGGCCGCCGGCTTTGGCGTCGACCATGGCATACACGCGCTGCGGATCGGTGGGCGCCACGGCGATGCCGATGCGCCCGGGTTGCGCGGCAAAGCCGTGCGCTGGCTGGCTGATCTCGGTCCATGTCTTGCCGGCATCGGTGGATTTGTACAGCCCCGAGCCGGGCCCGTTGGAGGGCGGATAGGTGTTCCAGGGCGGACGCCGCGTCTGCCACAGCGCGGCGTAGATCACCCGCGCATCGCCGGGCTGAAAGGCCAGATCGATCGCGCCGGTGTTGACGTTCTTGTACAGCACTTTCTGCCAGGTCCGGCCGCCATCCGTGGTCTTGAACACGCCGCGCTGGGCGTTGGGTCCGTAGGGATGGCCCAGCGCGGCGACGTAGACGATGTTCGGATC
>JAJYMF010000354.1 GCA_021787175.1 Pseudomonadota bacterium
CGCGTGGTCAGCTCGGCGGCACGCGCTTCCAGCGTCGCCGCCTCGGCGCCCAGCGTGCGCAGTTCGCGCTCGCGCGCCAGCACGCCGACCTGCGGCCCCTGGGCGCGGCGGATGCGCACGAATCCCGCACCCAGCCATTCGCCCGCGGCGGTGATCACCGACACGCCGGGCGGCAGGGTCACGGCCTTCCGGCGCGCCTCGGTGAGCGATTCGGCGGTCTGCACGCCGGCCAGCAGTGCCAGCGCGGCGTCCGGGCCGCTCGCTCGCGCCGCCAGCGTGCCGGTCCGGTCCGCCGCCGCCGTGGCGGCAGGATCAAACAGCGCCAGATCCGCTTCGCCGGCGTCCTCCAGGGCATCGACGAGCGCATGCGGCGACTCGACCAGCACGCCTTCGAGCAGGCCGCCGAGCACCGTTTCGACCGCGCGCTCCCAGCCGGGCTCGACGCTCAGCGCGACGCCCAGACGCGGCGCATGCTCGAGACCGTGGCGCTGCAGCCAGGCGCTCGCGGCGCCCTCGTCCTGGCCCAGCGCCGCGTGCTGCAGCGCCTCCAGCGACGCCAGCCGTCCGCGCGCGGCCTGCAGCGCGCGCCGGGTTTCGTCCTGGGCCGACAGCGCCTGGCGCTCGCCGTCGAGCACCTGTTCCAGCGCGGCCTTGCGCGCGTCCAGCGTCGCGGCCAGCGTGTCGACCTGCGCGCGCTGGCTGTCGTGATCCTGTTCCAGATGGCCGGCACCGGCCTCCAGCGCGCCGACGTCGATGCCGCGATGCTCGGCGTCCAGCGTCTCGCGCCGGCGCGCCAGTTCGAGCATCTGGCGATCGAGGTAATCCAGACGCGTGCGCTCGACTTCGGCGGCGCGCGCCGCCTCGCCGGCATCCCGGGTGTGACTGTCCCAGCGCGCCTGCCACGCCGCCAGCGCGGCCTCGGCGGCCTGCAGGGCCTCGGCGGCGGCATCGGCGGCGGCGCGCAGGGTTGCCAGCCGCGGTTCGCCCTCGGCCAGCGCCTCGCGCAGCGTGGCGCCCTGCGCGCGGTCGCCGTCGAGATGGGCGACCACCTCGGCCAGCGCGGTCTCGGTTTCCTGGCGCACGCGCTGCAGGCGTTCGGCCAGTTCGCGGTTGTGGCGCAGCGCCTGCTCGACGCGCGCGATCTCGGCACCGACCTTGTAGACCTCGCCCTGCACTGCGTTGTGGTGCTCGCTGGCGGCCAGCTGGCGTTCGCGCGCCTGCTCCAGCCGCGCCTCGATCTCGCGCTGCGCGGCCAGCTCGCGCTCGACGGCCAGCTCGGCCGCGCGCAGCTCGCCCGCGCGCGCTTCGAGGTCGGCCGCCAGCGCGCGGTAGTCCAGGGCGCGCAGTTCGGCCTCGCGGCGGGTCTGCTCGGCCTTCAACGCCTGCCAGCGTTCGGCGGCGCGGGCCTGGCGATTGAGGTGATCGAGCTGCTTGTCGACCTCGTCGCGCACGTCGCGCACGCGGTCGAGGTTCTCGCGCGTGGCCTTGATGCGGCTCTCGGTCTCCTTGCGGCGTTCCTTGTACTTGGAGATGCCGGCGGCCTCTTCCAGATGCGCGCGCAGCTGCTCGGGGTGCGACTCGACGATGTCGGAGATGATGCCCTGCTCGATGATCGAGTAGCTGCGCGGTCCCAGTCCGGTACCGAGGAACAGGTCGGTGATGTCGCGGCGGCGGCAGCGCGTGCCGTTGAGCCAGTACACCGACTGGCCGTCGCGGCTGGCGATGCGCTTGACCGAGATCTC
Source organism: Pseudomonadota bacterium (assembly GCA_021787175.1). Taxonomy (GTDB): domain Bacteria; phylum Pseudomonadota; class Gammaproteobacteria; order Xanthomonadales; family Rhodanobacteraceae; genus Metallibacterium. The sequence goes on from JAJYMF010000354.1 coordinate 1,743, forward strand.
GCTGTAGCCGGCGTACTCGCCGGCGATGGTGCCGTCGCTGTTGTCGAAGATCAGCTCGACGCTGGCCTGGCCGACCGGTTTGCGCCCGGACGAGCCGGAGAAGATCACGTCGCTGAGATTGTCGCCGCGCAGGCGGCTGGCCGCGCTCTCGCCCATCACCCAGCGCACGGCGTCGATGATGTTGGATTTGCCGCAGCCGTTGGGGCCGACGATGCCGGTCATGTTGGTCGGCAGATGCAGCGTGGTCGGATCGACGAACGATTTGAATCCGGCCAGTTTGACGGTGGTCAGGCGCATGCGGATCGCAGTGAAGGAGAAAGGTGATGCGCCGCCATCCCCGCGGCAGCGCAAGCGCGCCACTGTGCCAAACGCACCGGGGCGGCGCAATGCGCAGGGTGACGACGCGTCGTTGCCGGATAAGTCTCGATTTCAGATGTAAATAGTTCTTCAAGTATTTGAATTTTATTGATCATCGGGAGCGCTCGCTGTGATGGCCAGCGCATGAATATCGGTCTGCATCAGCTCGCCCAGGGCAGCATAGACGCGGCGGTGACGCTGCACCGGACCGAGCCCGGCAAACGCCGCGCTGGTGATCGTCACCCGGAAATGGCCACGGCCGTCGCGCGCGCCGGCGTGCCCGGCGTGCCGGTGACTCTCGTCGACGATTTCGAGCGCGCTGGGCATCAGCGCCGCGGTCAGCCGCGCCCGGATCGCCTCGACGCGCGCCGTGGTCACGGCAGCACCTTGCGGAACGGGCGCACGTCGACGTCGCGATACACGCCGGCCGCGACATAGGGATCGGCGGCGGCCCAGGCTTTCGCGGCATGGAGGTCTTCGAACTCGGCCACGATCAGGCTGCCCGTGAAGCCGGCCGGGCCCGGATCCTCGGCATCGATCGCCGGAAACGGCCCGGCCAACAGCAGGCGGCCTGCGTCGCGCAGCGCGTTCAAGCGCGCCAGATGCGCCGGCCGCGCGGCCTTGCGCGCTTCGAGCGAGTGGTCGTTGTCGGTGCCGAGGATGGCGTACCACATGGGGAGACTCCGGGGATCGGTGTTCGGGACCAGGGATTCGGGATTCGGGATTCGGGATTCGGGATTCGGGATTCGGGATTCGGGATTCGGGATTCGGGATTCGGGATTCGGGATTCGGGATTCGGGATTCGGGATTCGGGATTCGGGATTCGGGAAACGTTAGAACGGGGGTCTTGCCTCAGGCAACACTGCAGCCACTCATGTTGAAGCTCCTCGCCTTGTCACTGAGACTTCCGCCCGGCCATGCCGAGCCGCCTTTTGCCTTGTCATCCTGAGCAACGCGAAGGATCTGCGCAGCGAAGCATCTGGACGCACGCGGCGATGGACTGCACGCATTTCGCTTTGATGCAACCCATCCTCTTTCGTGTGAAAGATGCTTCGGCCTGCGGCCTCAGCATGACCATGCTTGCTTGATGACGATGTTTGCTTGCTGGACGGGCGAGTCATGCATCGCGGGCCCCTCATGCTGAAGCTCGTCGTCCTGCCACTGAGTCGTCGCTCTGTCACTGAGTCATCGCCCTGTCACGGCTCCTTGCCTTGTCATGCCGGGCCGCTTTTTGCCTTGTCATGCTGAGCGCAGCGAAGCATCTGGATGCACGCGGCGATGGACTGCACCCCTTATCGCTTTGACGCAGTCCATCCTTTCCGCGCGAAAGATGCTTCGGCCTACGGCCTCGGCATGACCATGCTTGATTATTGATGACCACGCCCGCTTGCTTGCTGACCCTGCTTGCCTGACGGCCATGCTTGCTCGCAGAGAGGCGGGTATGTCACGCACCGCGCAGATCCGGTTCCCGGCGGCCCTGCCCGATTCACGCCTCCCCGCTCTTCCCCGGATCCCGGGTCCCGGGTCCCGGGTCCCGGCTCTCCGGCCGCATGTAGGGAAACAGCAGCACGTCGCGGATCGAGGGCACGTCGGCCAGCAGCATCACCAGGCGGTCGATGCCGACGCCGAGGCCGCCGGTGGGCGGCAGGCCGACCTCCAGCGCGCGGATGTAGTCGGCGTCGAAGTGCATG
>JAJYMF010000099.1 GCA_021787175.1 Pseudomonadota bacterium
GCCGCGCGACAAGATCGTCGACGTCGCGGCGATGCTCGCGCTGCTCGGACAGAACTAAGCGAAGACCGCAATCAGCAGGCGACGATCGCCTGGAAACGCAGATCTGACGCGGATTTCCGCGGTTTACCAGTAGCGCATCGCGCCGCGGTAGAGTTGGCTCAAGTCGCTCTGGCTGATGTCGCGCGGCGCATTGGTCAACAAGCGCTGCTGCGCCCAGGCACCTTTGGTGAGGCCGGCGACATCCGCCTCGCCATAGCCCACGCCGGCGACGCCGTTGGGAATGCCGGTGGCTTGCATCATCTTGATCAACTGCGCCGCGACGATTTCGGCCGCATCGTCGTCAGTCGCGCCGCTGATCTCCGCGCCGAGACAAGCCGCGCCGTGGATGTGGCGTTCCGGGCAGGCGCTCGCGGTGAAGCGGAACACCGCGGGCGCATTGACGATCACGCTCATGCCGTGCGGCACCATCGGTTCGTCCTGCGGATAGCCCTCGGGACGGAAGTCGCGCACCATGCCCGCGACCGAGTAAGCCATGCCGTGAGGAACATGCACGCCCGAGTTGCCGAAAGCGATGCCGGCGAGCGTGGCGGCGTACATCATCTGATCGCGCGCCTCGCGGTCGCTCGCATCGTTGACCGCGCGCTCGAGGTACAGGCCCAGGCGTTTGAGCGCCGCTTCGCAGCCGATGTCGCTCCAGGGATTCGCGCCCTGGCTCATCGGCCGCAGGCCAGGCTTGCCCGGTGCCGCGCGTCGCGTGTAGGGCCTGGCGGTATAGGATTCGAGCGCGTGCGACAGCACGTCGAAGCCGCTCGCCGCGACCACGTTTTTCGGCAGCGTGTAAGTCGTGGCCGGATCGATCAGCGCCATCGACGGCTTCAGGCGCTTCGACGCGATGCCGGTCTTCACCTGCATGGAGAGCAAGTCGAAGATGGTGATGCCGGTGCATTCGGAGCCGGTGCCGCAGGTCGTGGGGCAGGCGATGTGCGGCTTGAGCGCGCCCGGCACCGGCTTGCCCGCGCCTATGGGCGCATTGACATAATCGAGGAAGTCCGCGGGCCAGGTCGCATATAGGTTGGCCGCCTTGCAGGTGTCGATGACCGAACCGCCGCCCAGCGACACATAGCCGTCGAATTTGCCTTCGGCGGCGAATTTCGCCGCCGCGAGGAAGGACTGATCGGTAGGCTCGACCTTGACTTCGTCGTAGATCACCACGTCCATGCCCGCCGCACGCAGCGAATCGCGCAGCTGCGCCACGTAGGGCAGGCCGGCCAGGCGCTTGTCGGTAAACAGCGCGACGCGGCTCATGCCCAGAGCTTTGGCGTGCTCGCCCGCCTCCCTGAGCACGCCGTGGCCGAAGCTGATGCTGGCGATGTCGACCGAAAAAACGCTTTCATTGCCTTCGGTCGCGACGTAATAGTTGTGGCAGCAGGACATGTGGAATCCTAAAGACGTATTGATAGTCAGCGCAGCAGCGCCGCACGTACCAGCGGCAGCCGGTCGTTGCCGAAATACATGTCCGCGCCGTTGACGAACATCGTCGGCGAGCCGAAGCCGCCGCGGCGGATCAGCTCGTCGGTGTTGGCCTTGAGCGCATCCTTGATCGGCTGCTGCGCGATGCCGGCGAAGAACGCGGGCGCGTCCACCCCGGCGCGCGCGCACAGCTCGGCGAGCACCGCGTCGCTCGAGATGTCGCGGTCCTCGCCCCAGTAGGCTTCGAACGCGGCCTGCGCGAACGGCACCAGCTTGCCCTGCGGCTCGAGCCAAATGCAGCCGCGCATGGTTTTGACGCTGTTGACCGGAAACACGCTCGGTGGAAACTTGATCGCGAGGCCCGAGTGCCGCGCCCAGTCCTGCATGTCCTTGAGCTGGTAGGCCTGCTTCGCCGGCACCGGGTGCTCGCGCGCGAAGTAGACGCTCGGATTGACGCTGTTGAACACGCCGCCGACCAGGAACGGCCGCCAGCGTATCTTTGCCCCGAGCTCGGCCGCGAGCGGCTGGATGTTGTGGAACGCAACGTAGGTCCAGGGGCTGGAGCAGTCGAAAAAGAATTCGATCATGGTTCGCTCCTATGTGCGCCTGCGCGCACGCTTTGCGCCGTCTGCCCGAACAGGGCCTGGCGTGCTGCGTCATCCATTTTCGGCAGCCTGAGCTCCTTGCCCAGGTCGAGGCCGCGCTTCGCCGCCGGGCGCTCGAACAGCCTGTTGTACCAGCGCTCGACGTGAGGAAACTCGGCGAGCGCGATCTGCTGCGCCTTGTGCGTGCGTATCCAGGGGAAGATGGCGATGTCGGCGATCGTATAGTCGCGACCGGCCACGTAAGCCCCGGTGCGCGCGAGCTGCGCATCGAGCACGCCGTACAAGCGATTGACCTCCTTCGCGTAGCGCTCGAGCGCGTAGGGGATTTTCTCCGGCGCATAGAGCAGAAAATGCCCGTTCTGCCCGGCCATCGGCCCGAGGCCGCCCATCTGCCACATCAGCCATTGCAGCGTCGCATGCCGCCCGCGCAGGTCCGCAGGCAGAAAACGACCGGTCTTCTCGGCGAGGTAGATCAGAATTGCGCCGCTTTCGAACAGCGCGATCGGCGCGCCGCCTCCGGGCGGAGCGTGATCGACGATGGCCGGCATGCGGTTGTTCGGGCTGAGCGCGAGGAACTCCGGGCTGAACTGCTCGCCGCGCCCGATGTTCACCGGCTTCAGCGTATAGGGCAGGCCGCATTCCTCGAGCATGATGGAAATCTTCCAGCCGTTGGGCGTCGGCCAGTAATGCAAATCGATCATCGCCGCTCCTGCTGTAAATGCATCGGGCATGGATTCGCGCCGCTGGAGGGCGGCCGTCGCCCGGGAAGCCCTTACAATACACAAAATTATGCGAGAGGGTGATGCCATGCTCCAACGATGCCGAGGCCGCGCATGCTGACGGTCAATCTGGGTCCGCTTGCCGCGCCGATCGGCACCTTCCTCGCCTTGATCGCGATTCTGGTTGCCGCAGGCGTTGGCCGCGTCGCCGCGCGCGGCAGGAAGACGGGCATAGGATTTGCGCTCACCGACATGCTGATCGCAGCGGTGGTGGCGGCGCGCATCGCGTTCGTCGCCATCTGGTTCGAGACTTACCGCAGCAGCCCCTGGTCCATGCTCGATATCCGCGACGGCGGCTTTACGCCCTGGGCCGGGCTCGCAGCGGCGCTGCTGGTCGCGCTCTGGCATGGCTGGCGGCATGCACCGTTGCGCCGAGCGCTGGCGCTGGGGCTGGCAGCAGGTGCGCTCACCTGGGGTGCACTGTTCGCCGCGATCTCGCTGATGAGCAACACCGCCCTGCCCAAGACTCAATTGTTTACGCTCGCGGGCGCGCCGGCTGACCTCGCCAAGCTGGCTGCGGGCAAACCTATCGTCCTCAACATGTGGGCCACCTGGTGTCCGCCCTGCCGTTACGAGCTGCCGGCACTGGCCGCCGCGCAGAAAAAGGAGAACTGGGCCTATTTCGTCTTTGCCGATCAGGGCGAGGACCCGGTCACGGTGCAGCGTTACCTGACTTCCGCGGGACTGGATCTTGCCAATGTGCTGCTCGATCCCGGCGCCGGCATCGGCCGCGAAATCAGCTCGGGCGGCTTGCCCACGACGCTGTTCTACAATGCCGAGGGCCGGCTGGTCGACACCCACGTGGGCATGCTGACCGCCGGCTCGCTCGCGGGAAAACTGGAGCGGCTGCGGCCCGCGCGCTAGAGCCGGCGCTTACGCGCCGTTACAACAAATTACAGTTTCGCAAAGCCTGAGCGACTAG
>JAJYMF010000194.1 GCA_021787175.1 Pseudomonadota bacterium
CACAGAAAATCGGCGGCACTCAGCATTTTGAGAAAAATCAATGGCTTAGAACCGATTCCTGAATCAGCCCTGAAGTTCGGGCGCTAACTGACGCTTCTTGATGGTGCACCGGCTTGCCGTCGTCGTTCCCACGCCAGCACACAGCTCGGTCGCCGGTCCGCTCAGCTACCGAAGTGAGCTGGCACTTGGCGCCGGCACGTTGCTGCGCGTTCCGCTCGGCCGGCGCGAGGTGCTCGGCGTCGTGTGGGATGGCGATGCGCAAGCGCTTCCGCCAGGCGCAGGCGTCGCCGAACGCCCGATTGCCGGCGCCCTGGAAGGCATCCCGCCGCTGTCGCGGCAGTGGCGGGAACTGGTTACGTTTTGTGCATCTTATTACCAGCGTTCGCTCGGCGAGGTGGCACTCGCGGCCCTGCCCCCGCAGTTGCGTGACCTGACGACCGCCCAGGTGGCGCGCCGCCTGAAGCGCAGCGCGGCGACGGGCAGCGCCGGGGCGTCGGACACGGCGCCCGAGCTCACCCCCGAGCAGGCGGCGGCGCTCCAGGCGATCGACGCGGACGACGGCACCTTCCTGTTGTACGGCGCCACCGGCAGCGGCAAGACCGAGGTGTACCTGCAGTGCGTGCGGCGCCTGCTGTCGCGCGATCCGCAGGCGCAGGCACTGGTCATGGTGCCGGAGATCAACCTCACGCCGCAGTTGCACGAGCGTTTCGTCGAACGCTTCGGCGCTGGGCAGGTGGTGGCGATGCACAGCGGCCTCACCAATCCGCAGCGGCTCAAGAGCTGGCTGGCCGCCCACCAGGGCGCCGCCCGCATCGTGCTCGGCACGCGGATGGCGGTGTTCGCCTCGATGCCGGGCCTCAAGCTGATCGTCGTCGACGAGGAGCACGACCCCAGCTACAAGCAGCAGGAGGGGGCACGCTCCTCGGCGCGCGACCTCGCCATCTACCGCGGCCGGCTCGAGGGCGCGAAGGTGCTGCTCGGCTCGGCGACGCCCTCCCTCGAGAGCTGGTATGCCAGCGAGCAGGGCCGCTACCGGCGGCTGGAGATGGCCAGCCGCATTGGCGCCGGCGCCTTGCCGGCGGTGCGCCTGGTCGACATGAACCTGCAGCCGAAGCACGCGGTGTTCGCGCCGGCGCTGGTCGATGCGATCCGGCAGCGGGCCGCACGCGGCGAGCAGTCGCTGATCTTCCTGAACCGGCGGGGCTACGCTCCGGTGCTGTCCTGCACCGACTGCGGCTGGAAGAGCGAATGCCCGCACTGCAGCGCCTTTCGCGTCTTCCACAAGATCGACCGCACCTTGCGCTGCCACCACTGCGGCTTCACCGAGCGCGTGCCGCGCCACTGCCCGGCCTGCGGCAACGCCGACATCGCGCCGGTGGGCCGCGGCACGGAGCGGCTGGAAGAACAGCTGGCGGAATTGCTCGCCGGGGCCATCCGGCCCGACGGGCAGCCGGTGCGCGTTGCCCGCATGGACGCCGACAGCGTCCGGCTCAAGGGCGCCTTGCAGGAGCAGCTCGCGCAGGTCCATGCCGGCGCCGTCGACGTGCTGGTGGGCACGCAGATGGTCACCAAGGGCCACGACTTCAGGCGCATCACGCTGGTGGCGGCGCTGCAGGCCGATTCGGCGCTGTTTTCCAGCGACTTCCGCGCGCCGGAGCGCTTGTTCGCGCTGCTGCTGCAGGCGGCGGGGCGCGCCGGCCGCGATGCCGCGCAAGCGGCGGCCAGCGAGATGTGGGTGCAGACCTGGAATCCGGGCCATCCGCTGTTCGCCGCCCTGCGCCGCCACGACTACCCGGCCTTCGCGGCGCAGCAGCTCGAGGAACGAGCGCAGGCCGGCATGCCGCCCTTCGGCTTCCAGGCGCTGGTGCGCGCCGAAGCCCGAAGCCAGGAGACGGCGCAGGCGTTCCTGCAGGCTGCCAGCGCGGCGGCGCAGGACCTCGCCGCCGCCCACGGCGTCACGCTCTATTCGGCCGTGCCCATGAGCGTGCAGCGGGTGGCGAACGTCGAACGCGCCCAGATGCTGGTGGAGAGCGCATCGCGCCCGGCGCTGCAGCGCTTCCTCGCCCAGTGGCGGCCCCTGCTGCAGGCGAGCCGGGAGCGCGGGCTGCTGCGCTGGGCCATCGACGTCGATCCGCTGGCGATCTGACGCGCGCGCAGCGGCACGCACGCCACGCTCAGGCTCCGGACGGCGCTCCCGCCGACTTCAGCGACAGCGCCGCCTGGTAGAGATCGTTGCGCCCGGCGCCGCTGATCTCGGCGGCCAGCTTGACCGCGGTCTTCACGGGCAACTCCTGCAGCAGCAGCTCGAGCACGCGCAGGCCCTCGTCGGCGGCCGGCGCCTGCGGCGCGGCGTGCAGCACCAGCACGAACTCGCCGTGCACGCGCTTGGCATTGCCGGCCAGCCAGCCGGCCAGGCCGCCGCAATCCACGGTGGCGATCTCCTCGAACTGCTTGGTCAGCTCGCGCCCCACGGTCACCGCGCGCGTCCCGAGCACGGCCAGTCCGCGCGCCAGCGACTCGATCCGGTGCGGTGCTTCCAGCAGCACCACGGGCCGGCGCTCCTGGGCCAGCGCCGCCAGCGCGGCGTCGCGCTCGCCCGCCTTGGCCGGCAGGAAGCCGGCGAACACGAAGGCGCCCCCTTCCTGCACCGCGCCGGCCACGCTCAAGGCCGCGGTGATGCTGCTGGCGCCGGGCACCGGCACCACCGGCAGCCCGGCGTCTCTCACGGCCGCCGCCAGCCGCGCGCCCGGGTCGCTCACCCCGGGCGTGCCGGCATCGCTCGCATAGGCCACGCGCTCGCCGGCGCGCAGGCGCTCGAGCACCCCCTGTGCGCCTTGCGCCTCGTTGTGCTGGTGCACGGCGAGCCAGCGGCCCTGGTCGATGCCATAGGCGCGCAGCAGGGCCTGGGTGTGGCGCGTGTCCTCGCAGGCGATCGCGTCCGCCAGCTGCAGCACGTGCAGCGCGCGCAGGCTGATGTCGGCCAGGTTGCCGATCGGCGTCGCGACGACGTACAGCGCCCCCTGCGGATAATGCTGGGCGGCGGCGGCGGCCCGTGCCGCATCGAGGGCCAAGGAAAAGGACGCGCTCAATGGAATTCCCCCGCAAGACAGCGGCTGCGGCCGCCACGACCCGGCAGGCGGGCAGCGCCGCCGAGGACCGCGCGCTCGCCCACCTGCTGGACGGCGGCCTGAAGCTGCTGGCGCGCAATTATCGGACGCCGGGCCGCGGCGGCGGCGAGATCGACCTGATCATGCGCGAGCCGGGCGGCACCGTGGTCTTCGTCGAGGTGCGGCAGCGGGCCAGCCGCGGCTTCGGCGGCGCCGCGGCGAGCGTGGGTCCGGTCAAGCAGCGGCGCATCGTCTTCGCGGCGCGCCATTTCCTGATGCGCCTGGCCGCGCCGCCGCCCTGCCGCTTCGACGTCGTCAGCGTCGAGGGCGCGCGCATCGAATGGCTGCAGGCCGCGTTCGACGCCGGCTGATCGCCCCCGCGGCGGCTGCGCCGCGGGCGGCGGTTATCATCGCCAGTCATGCTCGAACAACGGATCCAGCAGCACTTCATCGACAGCGCCGACCTCAAGTACCAGGCGGCGCAGACGCTGAGCAAGCCGATCGCGGCCGCCGTCCAGGCGGTGCTGGCCTGCGTGACCAGCGGCGGCAAGGTGCTGGCCTGCGGCAACGGCGGTTCCGCCGCCGACGCGCAGCATTTCGCGGCCGAGTTCGTCGGCCGCTTCGAGCGCGAGCGGCCGGAGCTCGGC
>JAJYMF010000300.1 GCA_021787175.1 Pseudomonadota bacterium
ACGTGGTACCGGCACCCAGCGACCCCGACATCATCTACGCCGACGCCGAGGACGGCTCGATCGTGCGCTTCGACCGCAAGACCAAGCTCACCCGCTTCATCATGCCGTACCTGCACGGGCCGGGCTTCGTCAACGACCTCAACACCGCCGACCAGCAGTACCGCTTCAACTGGACGCCGCCGATCGCGGTCGATCCGCAGCACGCCGACACCGTCTATCTCGGCGGCAACGTGGTGTTCAAGTCCACCGACGGCGGCACCAACTGGACGGTGATCAGCCCCGACCTGACGCGCAACGACAAGAGCAAGCAGGGCCCGTCGGGCGGCCCGGTCAACTGGGACATCTCCGGCGCCGAGACCTACGACACCGTGCTGTCGATGACGCTGGCGCCGACCGACAGCCAGGTGCTGTGGGCCGGCACCGACGACGGCCTGGTGCAGGTCACGCGCGACGGCGGCGGCCACTGGAGCAACGTCACTCCGGGCGGCGTGCCGAAGTGGTCGCGCATCTATCAGATCGGCGTGTCGCCGTTCGCCGCCGGCACCGCCTACGTCGCCGCCGATGCACACGAGCTCGACGACCGCAAGCCCTACGTGTTCCGCACCAGCGACTACGGCAAGAGCTGGACGCGCATCAGCGATGGCCTGCCCGACCAGTCGGTGCTGGTGGTGCGCGAGGATCCGCAGCAGCGCGGCGTGCTGGTGGCCGGCACCATGACCGGCGTGTGGGTGTCGCGCGACGGCGGCGGCCACTGGTCGCAGCTCGAGGCCAAGAGCCTGCCCACGGTGGCGGTGTGGGACGTGCAGTTCGTCGGTCCGCACGGCGGCGATCTCGCCCTTGGCACGCACGGCCGCGGCGTGATCGTGCTCGACCACTTCGCCGCCGTCGCCGGCCTGACGCCGGCGGCGGAAAAGCAGCCGCTGCAGGTGTTCGCGCCCTCCACCGGCGTCGAGTGGCAGCGCTGGTCGCGCGGCGAGGGCGCCGAGCCCAGCTACACCGCGCCCAACGCGCCCAACGGCGTGGTGCTCGACTTCTGGCTGCCGAAGCAGCTCGCGGCCAGCGCCGCCGAGAAGGCCGCGCATCACGGTCCGGTCGAGATCCAGGTCAAGGATGCCGCGGGTCATCTCGTCGCCGCGCGCTGGATGGACAAGACCGAGGCCGGCGTCAACCGCTATGTCTGGAACATGAGCTACGACGGCCCGACCAAGCTCGACTTCGACCAGATGCCCAGCGAGAACGGCGGCGAAGGCGGCAACAGCGGCCCGCCGGTACTGCCCGGCCGCTACAGCATCACCGTGACCGCCGACGGCCACAGCCAGACCGTTCCGGCAACCGTAGCCTACGATCCCAACCACGTCGCGGCGCTGCCAGCGCAGCAGGCTGCACTGCAGTCCGCGCTGGCCGCGCGCAACCAGCTCAGCGCGCTCAACCAGATGCTCAACCGCGTCACCGCCTGGCAGGGCACGCTGAAGGATTTCGAGGCCCAGGCCAGGAACCCCGACAGCAGCCTCGACGCCGCGCAGCGTGCGCTGCTGAGCCAGGCCGTAGCGCTGGGCAAGAAGATCGCTGCGCTGCGCGACTCGGTCTACAGCGCCAAGTTCCAGCACGACGTGATCGAGGACGATCTGCACCAGCTGACCGATCTGCACGGCGGCATCACTGCCCTGTATGCAACCCTGACCAGCCTGCAGAACCAGGCACCGACCGTCCCGCTGCTGCAGTTGGAACCGCATCTGGCGCAGCAGAACGCGATTGCGCTGGCGGGCTTCAACAGCCTGCTGGCCGGCGACGTCACCGCCTACAACAAGGCCGCATTCGCGGCCGGGGTGCCGACGCTCGCCGGCGGGCAGCCGATCGCGGTGGCCGCGGTGCAGTAACGCAAAGGCGGGCGTCTGGACGTCCGGACGTCCGTTCTGTCGAACCCATTGGGCGCCCTCGCGGCGCCCGCTTTTTTGGCAGCCATGAAACACCTCCGGCTTGAACCTCCGCCGGATCACCGCGACTCGGCGCTCGAAGCCCTCGCCCCGGCTCTGCCTGGGCGAGGGGATTTTCTGGGGCAGCTCAGATCAGCAAACGGTTCGCTGGCCCGCTCATCAGGCTGCGCGCAGCACGCGCGCGATCACGTCCAGCGCCAGATCGATGCCGGCATCGTCGACGTCGAGATGAGTCACCGCGCGCACCCGTTTCGGGCCCATCGGACACAGCCGCACGCCCACCGCCAGTGTCGCCGCGGCCAGTCGCGCGGCGTCCCAGCCGTCCGCGATCAGCTCGAAATAGACCAGGTTGCTTTCCACCGTCGCCGGATCGATGGCGACGCCGGGGATGTGCGCCAAGCCCGCCGCCAGCCGCCGCGCGCGGGCGTGGTCGTCGGCCAGGCGTTCGACATGATGGTCGAGCGCGTGCAGGCAGGCCGCGGCGATGATGCCGCTCTGGCGCATCGCGCCGCCGATGCGCAGCTGCCAGCGCCGTGCCTCGCGCACGAAGCCCGCGCCGCCGGCGAGAATCGCACCACCGGGCGCACCCAAGCCCTTGCTGAAGTCGATCCAGACCGAGTCGTAGCCGTATGCGAAGTCGGCCGCCGACACGCCGCTCGCGACTGCCGCGTTGAGCAGCCGCGCGCCGTCCATGTGCGTGGCCAGCCCCGCCGCGTGCGCCGTTTCCGCGACCGCGTCCAGTGCCGCGCGCGACCACACCGCACCGCCGCCGAGATTGGTCGTCTGCTCGACCGCGACCAGCCGCTGCAGCGGCGCCTGCAGATTGTCGGCGCGCAGATGTCGCTCGAGCTGATCGGCGTCGAACATCCCGCGCGTGCCGGCGATCGGCTCCAGCATCACTCCGGCCAGCGCCGCCGGACCGCCGGCCTCGAAGCCGACGATGTGCGCCGTGGCCTCGCACAGCACCGCCTCGCCGGGCCGGCAGTGCACCGCCAGCGCGATCTCGTTGCACATCGTGCCCGAAGGCAGATAGACCGCCGCCGGCTTGCCCAGCAGCGCGGCGCAGCGCGCCTCCAGCGCCGTCACCGTCGGGTCCTCGCCGGCACGCTCGTCGCCGACCTCGGCGCCGGCCATCGCCCCGCGCATCGCCGGCGTGGGCTGGGTCTTGGTATCGCTGAACAGATCAACGCGCAGGGGATTCATCCGCAAGCTCCGCAGGATCGTGGACAGACCGCGATGGTGCCGCAGACACCCGGCGCATGACCACCAGCGATGTAGGATCATTCGACTGCCGGAGGCTGCCATGCGCCAGGTGATGCCGCTGTTGCTGCTGCTCTCGCTGCTCGCCGCCGCGCCGGTCGCGGCGACGACCGTGTACCGCTGCATCGGCGCCGATGGCGCGATCAGCTATCAGGACCAGCCCTGCGCGGCAGGCCAGAAGGCCAGCACGATCGTCCTGCCCGACAGCGCGCCCAGCGCACCGGTGCCGCCGCCGCCCTCCATGCCGACCGCCGCACCCGCGCCACCACCACCCGCCGCGCCGCCGCCCGCGCCGCTGCCGCAGCTCTACGCCTGCTATCGAGCCACCGACGGCAAACGCTATGTCAGCTCGGACGGCAACCCGCCGTCCTACCTGGCGCCCATCGGTGTGCTCGGCGCAATCTCGATGCCGCTGGCACGCACCTACGGTCCCGGTGGCGCCGGCATCTCCGCGCCCGGCGTCGGACCGAAGCCGCACGTCGCCAGCCGCATCGCCGGCTACTAAGATC
>JAJYMF010000062.1 GCA_021787175.1 Pseudomonadota bacterium
ATGAACGTCAATGCGTTTGCCGGTATCTGCAGATTGAAATCAACCGAGCTGTGGATCATCAGCGCGAGGATGCCCATCATGGCGGCGAACGACAGGCCGCGCATGAGCGGATCGCGGCGCAGGAAATGCGCGCGCAGCGCGGCCGCATATGACATCAGCACCATCAGCCCAAGCAGCGACAGGCCGACTACCCCGGTCTCGGCGCCGAATTCAAGGTAGTCGTTGTGCGCATGTGTGTATGCCATCTGTGTTCCCTGCGCGCTGTAGCGCGGAAACACCGACGGGAATGAACCCAGGCCGGAGCCGAGCACAGGATAATCGCGCCACATGTGCAGGGCATACTCCGCAACGGTGCTACGATCCTCCGTTTCCGCGCTGGTCTGCGTAATCCTCTCGACCACGCGCTGCGTGCCGAAATACGAACCAACGATAAATAAGTCGATGGCGATGAGGCTGACGAGCAGCATGACCATGGATTTGGTTGCGCGCTTCGCCAACAGCAGGCCTATCCCGCCCGTGACCAGCAGGCTCACGAAGAAGGAACTGTTTCCCATCCTCGAGCGCGTGAGCACCAGCGCAATGACCATGACCACGAGACCAAGACGCAGAGCCATTTTCGGGGTGATGATCCATTGCAGCAGATTGCGCAAAAACCGCCCCCAGGACTGATGCTTCGCGCCGGAAAGCGTCGCGATGAGGACGCCGATGCCGACTGACAGGCACATCACGAGATAGGCGGCATAGTGATTGCGATTGCCAAACGTGCCGTACGCGAGATGATCGGGGTTTTGAAGGCCGACCAGGGCGCCGTACAAGGCCTGCAATATTCCCGATGCGATCAGCGCGTAGGCGGCGAAGCGGACGCGGTCGCGGCCTTGCAGCAGGATCAGGGTCAACGCAAAAAAGACAAGGTACGCCGTACTCTTGCATGCCGCTTCCAGCGTGGCGTACGTATCCGCTGTCAGCGGCGCGAAACCCGGCGTGGCCGGTGCGGCCGCTGCCAGCCGCCAGTACGCGGCTTCGGGTGAGAGCGCATTCAGGATTGCGAGCGGCAGCGGCAGCAGTTGCAGCCAGACATAGCCCAGCCACAGCAGGCCGCACCAGAGCATGGGCCGCGCATCGTCGAGTATCGCGGGGTGAGGGTATTTGCCGCCAATGCGGCCGGCCAGCCAGGCCAGGGCGAGCAGCAACACCCATAGCGCGAGTATCGCCCAGGCCCAGGGCCGGTTGCTGCCTAGAGGAATAGGCGCCCAGATGAGCAGAGCCAGATAGAAAACATAGATCCAACGGGTGCCGTTGGCTGTTTGGCGCGCGGCGGGCACCTAGGGCCTTTGCCGGTTCTCAAATAAATAGGCCCGGCAACTCGCGCTGTCGGGCCTGTGTGAATCGGAGCCTGATGTCAGCATGGACTGCCCACGCACTTGCCTCCTCCGCCAGGCGTAACGGTGGGGTTGATCGGCGCAGCCGGGGGGGCGAGTGCCGGCGCCGGCGGCGGCACTTGCGCCTGCGCCGGACCCGCGGCTGTCGCGGGCAAGCTTGCGAGTGTGCTGGCGAAAACCGTTGCTTCGACCGCTTGCGCGGCGGCGGTGGCGGCCTGAGCCGCTGCATTCGCCTGCTCCACTGCAGCCTGCGCAGCGGCACGCAACTGCGCGTTATCCGGATTCGCGCTCGCAGCCGCCTGCGCGCGGCTGGCTGCGTCGGCCGCGGCTGCCGCGCGTGCGGCAGTAGCAACTGCGACGGGGGAATTGTCCGGTACCGTCACTGCAGCCAATGCGCCAATCGCGGCCTGAACCGCCGCGGGCGCAGCGGCCAGGGGTTCAGGAACTTGCGACGTCCGGCCGGGCTGCCAGGGCACGGCCTGACCCGGTTCTATCTTGCTGATCGGGCCGTAGGGCGTATGCACCGAAACCGCGCCGGCGGCCACAGATGCGATGCCCACCTCCTGCGCTTTGGCCTTGCTGTCGACGACGACAGTGAAGTCGGCGAGTCCGGTGTTCAGAATATCGACCAGGGATGCGCCCGCGGATATGCTCACGCCCGCGCGATTCTCCGCGTGAATGATGCCGCTGACATAGCGCATCGCGCCATTGACAAGGTCGAGCGCCATACTGCTCGCCTTGAGGTCGTGCGGATCGAAATGATATTGATCCACGCCCAGAGTCGAGGCTGGACCCAATACCACCAATTGCCCGTCCGCGAACTTGAGCACTACCTGTCCGTCTGTGCCGGTATTGAACCTCGTGCCGGGTCGGAAGGTGTCGCCTGGCTTCGCCGCAATCGTCTTGCCCGAGGGCGTGCGCACGGACACCTTGCTCGAAACCGAATCGACGTATCCGATTGGCTGCAGGTCGGGGCTGGCGGAGGATTCGGGCTGGCTGGCGGCGGCCATTGCGGCCATGCGCGCCGTCGGGGCGACCACCACCGGCGTATTGACCGGGACTATGGTCGTCCACAATCCCGCCATTGCGGCCTGCACTACGGCGGGCGCCGCGGCGATCGGCATGGGCGGCGATAGCTTGCGCCCTGGCTGCCACGGGGCATATTGGCTCGGCTCGACGCGGTAGATCGGACCGTAAGGCGTGCGCAATGAAATCTCGCCCAGTGCGACCACCGCCGCGCCGGTTTCCGCCGGACCCGGCGTGACCTGCACGGTGAAGTCGGCGCCGCCCGCGCTTTGAATGCGCACGCTCGAGTCGCCTGCCGTAATGTGCACGCCCTCGCGATGGGTGGCGCCTATGAGCCCGGCCACAAAGCGCATTTTGCCGCGCATCAATTCTATGGCGGTGTTGCTTTGCCTGAGGTCATGCGCGACGTAATTGTATGCGCCGATGCGCACGCCGGAGTCCGCGCCCAAGGCCACCACCTGGCCATCGGCGAATTTCAGCACCATTTTTCCGTCGGCACCGGTGCTGAACACGGTGTCGGCGTCGAACGTTTGACCAACCTTCGCCGGCGCCGCCTTGGCGCCGCCCTTGCTGATGAAAATCGAGCCGGAAATCTCGTGCACGTATCCGGCCTGGGCCCATGCCATGGACGAAAACAGCGCAAGCGCGAGCGCAATGAACCTGGCGCTGAACGCCTTTACCGCTCTCTGCGCATTTCTCGTGGCAATCATTGAGGAATTCCCTGGTTTGCGGCTTCGCCCGGCCTGGCGGTCTGTGCCGCTTTGGCGCAGTCCGCACCGCCAATACGCCTATATTCTTCTATAGCACAAACGAGATCGAAGCGCGTGTAACTTTTAACGATTTGAAAAATCTTCTGCGGATTGCGTTCAGCGCCGCGGCGGATCGTGCGCGGCACCGCCTGGCGCGCATCGGGGCCGAGATCCTGCCACGCGGCGAGCCCGACGAACACCACCGTCTGCTGTATGGATTGCTCCCATGGGCCGAGTTCTTCGGCGTGGCGCAAGGCCGCGGACAATTCGCCGTCGATTTGGTCGAGGTAGAGCTTGCTCAGGGCGAGATTCGCCCAGAGGTAAGGCGAGGTCGGCCGCTGGCGCAGCGCCTGGCGGAAGCGCAGATTCGCGTCCCTGGTGGCGGCGAGCGCTTCGCGCGGAATTTTGGAGGCGCGCATTTTTTCCAGATCCATCGCGCCCGCGCCCTCGAGCGCCCAGGGATTGTCGGAAACGTACTTCAGGCTGTCGGAGTAATGCCTGGCCACGCGCTCGACATTGCGCGCGCTCGGCGCGCGCGACTCCGG
>JAJYMF010000172.1 GCA_021787175.1 Pseudomonadota bacterium
CGGCATCGGGATCGGCATCGCCGCGGGCCTGCGCCTGCCCGCCGACGTCGCCGGCTATGCGCAGGGTCTCTACGCGGCGCTGCGCGAACTGGATTCCCGTGGCGCGCGCCGGCTGCTGGTCGAGGCGCCGCCCGATGATCCCGCCTGGGCCGGCGTGCGCGACCGCCTGCAGCGCGCCGCGGCGGGCTCGGGTCAGGCCGGTTGATCGCGCCTTATTGCCTTGACCCGCGCGGATTGCCGGGAAGCGCAGCGAAGCCCGGCGTGGCGCGCCACGGGTTGATGTCCAGCCCGCCGCGGCGGGTGTAGCGCGCATACACCGACAGGGCCTGCGGCGCACAGCGACGCATCAGGTCCATGTAGATCCGCTCCACGCACTGCTCGTGGAAGCCGGCGTGCTCGCGATACGACACCAGGTAGCGCAACAGGCCGGCGCGGTCGAGGCGCCGGCCGCGGTAGCGGATCTGCACGCTGGCCCAGTCCGGCTGGCCGGTCACCGGGCAGTTGGACTTGAGCAGATGCGAGACCAGGGTCTCCTCGCCGGCATCGCCCGTCGCCTCGAGAAACGCCGGCTGCGGCGGGCCGTAGTGATCGACGGCGATGGCGAGATCGTCGATGCACGCGCCGGCGAGTTCCTCGAGCCGCAGCGCAGCGAAGCCGGCGCGCGGCGTCAGCGCCACCGCCACCGTCGCGCCTGCCGCCGCGGACAGGTCGGCGGTCAGCGTCGCGGTCAGCGTGGCGATGTCCGCAAACGTCTCGCCGCTGAGGCTGCCGAGGTAGAGCTTGAGCGACTTCGACTCGATCAGGGCCGGCGAGTCGGCCGGCACGGTCAGCGTGGCGATGGCCACCTCGGGCTTGCCGCGCGCGTCCAGCCACGACAGTTCATAGGCGTTCCACACATCGACGCCGGCGAAGGGCAGGGCCGACGGCACGCCGATCGCGGCGCGCGACTCGGCGCGCGCGATCGGAAACAGCAGGCCGGCATCGCGGCGCGTGGCGTAGGCCACCGGCTGGCCGAGCGGGGAACGGGCGGGCGGGGTCATGGCAGGCAGGCGGGGCAGGTGCGCATTGTAGGACGCGAGCGCCGTCAGCCTGGGCGCGGCGCCCGCACGGCGCGGCGGCTCAGCGCGTGCCGCGCACCACGATGGTCTTGCCGCTGACCGCGATCATGTTCTGCTCCTCGAGCTGCTTGAGCACGCGTCCGGCCATCTCGCGCGAGCAGCCGACGATGCGCGACAGCTCCTGCCGCGAGACGCGGATCTGGGTACCCTCGGGATGCGTCATCGCATCCGGCTCCTGGCACAGGTCGAGCAGGGTGCGCGCGACGCGGTTGGTCACGTCCATGAACGCCATGCGGCTGGCCTGGCGCGAGGTGCGCAGCAGGCGGTAGGTCAGCTGGGTGCCGATCGCGAACAGGATCTTCGGACACTCGTCGTGCAGCGGTCCGGCGAACAGCTGGAACAGCCGCTCGTAGCTGATCTCGGCCAGCTCGCAGGGCGTGCGCGTGCGCACGATCACCTCGCGCTGCGCCGGTTCCACGAACAGGCCCATCTCGCCGATGTATTCGCCTCGATTGATGTAGGCGAGGATCAGCTCGCGGCCCTGCTCGTCCTCGGTGCACACCGTCACCGAGCCTTCCATCACGTAGTACAGCGTGGTCGGCGGATCGCCGGGGCGGATGATCGGCGCCTTGGTCGGATAGCGGCGACGATGGCACTGCGCCAGGAAGCGCTCCATCGAGGCCGGGTCGGGCGCCAGCGCAGCCGGCGCCAGGCTGCGTTCGAATGCTTGCTGCAACAGATACTTCAGCTGCACGCTCATGCTGCCCTCCACTGCGCTCCGCGCCATGCCGGTGTCCCTGTCAATGATGAACGATTGTGACAGGCGCAGCGTGACGCCGTCAGGTTTCCATCCGCGTCCGCTGCATGCATAATTCCGCGCTTGTCTGGGCGGCGCGCCGCCGGACGGGGTCGCGGAGGCCGTCCTCCGCGGGATCGGCGCCGCACGGCGCCATCGCATTCCGCCGCATCGAGGGCGCCGCCGTGGTCAAACCGCTTCCCCGGCTCAGGCTGCAGGGGTTCAACAACCTCACCAAGGCCCTGAGCTTCAACATCTACGACATCTGCTACGCGGTCTCCGAGGACCAGCGGCGGCGCTACATCGAGTACATCGACGAGGCCTACGACGCCGACCGCCTGACCCAGATCCTCAGCGACGTTGCCGAGATCATCGGCGCCAACATCCTCAACATCGCGCGCCAGGACTACGACCCGCAGGGCGCGTCGGTGACGATCCTGATCTCCGAGCAGCCGGTGGTCGACAAGCTCGGCCGCGACGTGGTCTCCGACGCGGTGGTGGCGCACCTCGACAAGAGCCACATCACGGTGCACACCTACCCGGAGACGCACCCGCACAACGGCATCGCCACCTTCCGCGCCGACATCGACGTCGCCACCTGCGGCGTGATCTCGCCGCTGAAGGCCCTGAACTTCCTGATCGACAGCTTCGAGTCGGACATCGTCATCGCCGACTACCGCGTGCGCGGCTTCACCCGCGACGTGCGCGGCCGCAAGCACTTCATGGATCATCGCATCAACTCGATCCAGGATTACCTGGCGCGGCACATCCGCCAGAAGTACGAGATGTTCGACGTCAACGTCTATCAGGAGAACATCTTCCACACCAAGATGCACATCAAGAACTTCGACCTCGACACCTACCTGTTCGAGGCCAATGCGTCCGATCTGTCGTTCAAGGAGCGCCAGCGCATCGAGGCGCTGCTCAAGCGCGAGATCGAGGAGCTGTTCCACGGCCGCAACCTGATGTGATCGCGCCGGCCGGCGCGCGCCCGCGCGTGCACGGCACGTGAACCGGCCGCCGGGTGTCGCGCCCGGCGGGGGAACTTTGTGCAGCGCAGCATACTCTGATTCCGTGACATCCTCCCAAGGAGCACCGGATGAAGATCACCGAGGTGAAGCAGCGCGCCTTCGCGATGCCGCTGACCAGTCCGTCCTATCCGCGCGGACCCTATCGCTTCATCAATCGCGAGTTCTTCGTCGTCACCTACCGCACCGATCCCGCCGCGTTGCGCGCGATGGTGCCCGAGCCGCTGCTGCCGGCCGGCGACCTGGTCAAGTTCGAGTTCATCCGCATGCCCGATTCGACCGGCTTCGGCGCCTACACCGAATCCGGCCAGGTGGTTCCCGTCACCCACAAGGGCAAGCCCGGCACCTACCAGATCGCGATGTATCTCGACGACGAGTCGCCGATCGCCGGCGGCCGCGAGATCTGGGGCTTTCCGAAGAAACTGGCCAGGCCGCATCTGCGCGTCGAGGCCGACACCCTGCTCGGCACGCTCGACTACGGCCCGGTGCGCATCGCCACCGGCAGCATGGGCTACAAGCACCGCGCGCTGGACGCCAAGAAGGTGCTGGCCGGTCTGCGGCAGCCCAATTACCTGCTGAAGATCATCCCCGACGTCGACTGCTCGCCGCGCATCTGCGAACTGGTCGAGTACGGCCTCGACGATCTCGTCGTCAAGGGCGCCTGGGAAGGTCCGGCCGCGCTGGAACTGCACGCGCACGCGCTGGCGCCGGTGGCCGCGCTGCCGGTGCTGGAGGTGATCTCCGGCGCGCACATCCTCACCGATCTCACCCTCGGCCTGGGTCGCGTGGTGCACGACTACCTCAGACGCTGAG
>JAJYMF010000024.1 GCA_021787175.1 Pseudomonadota bacterium
GCGAAGCGCTGCTGCCGACGGTGACCGCGGCGTTTCGCGCGCTGGCGCCGCTGCTCGATTACCTCTGCGCCGCGCTCGATCTCGAGTTCTGAGCACCTGCTGCGACGCAAGGTGACCCGCGCTGGCGGCTCTGGTCTAGTGCGCACGCCGTGATCGCGCCGAGGGGGCCGTTCGCGGCGGGGATCCGCGCAAGCGGGGCATTGGGGCGCAAACGGGCGCGCACTGCGCGTCGCCCGCACGTGCGTCGATATTGCGTCGGCGCAAAGCCGGCATTGGGGGAACAATCATGAAACGCATCCTGCTGGCGTGCGTGCTGCTGCTGGGCGCCGCCTCGGCGCACGCCGTCACCGGCGTAGCCTTCGTCCACGGCACCGGCGACCAGACCAACGCCTACGCCGACTACTGGCAGTCGCCGATGATCGAGTCGGTGCGCCAGGGACTGGCCGACCCCAACAACCTGCTGGTGGTCAACTGCGATTTCACCCAGTACATGTGGACCGCCCCGGCGGCGGGCTGTCTCGCCAACCAGCTCTATGGCTTCATCACCTCGCGCGGTATCGACCGCCTCATCGTCATCACGCACTCGAACGGCGGCAATGTGATGCGCTGGATCCTGTCCAATCCGACCTGGGACAGCCGCTACCCCACCATCATCAACGCGGTCGCGCGCGTCGATGCGCTGGCGCCGTCCAGCGCCGGCACACCGCTGGCAGACGCCGTGATCAACGGCAACGTGTTCGAGAGTTCGGTGGGCTGGCTGCTCGGTTACGCCAACGACGCCGTGCGCCAGCAGCAGGTCGGCTGGATGGCCTACTACAACCAGAACTGGCTGCTCGGCACCGCCGGTCGGCCGGCGCTGCCGATGCCGTTCCGCGACGTGGTCGGGACCGACGTGTCGGCTTCGCCCTTCAGCTCCAACTCCTACTGCGGCGGCTACGCCGAAAACGTCGGCCTCAGCGTGACCCAGCTCTGGCTGTCGAGCTGCTCGGACGGCTTCATCGACTGCTCGAGCGCCGCCGCCGCCGGCAGCGTGTGGTTCTACGACACTCAGGGCACGGGCGGCATGGTGCTCTCGCACAACCAGAGCCGACGCGCCTGCTTCGGTCTCGACACCGTGCTGCGCACCGACGTAGCCGCCAACTGAGCCGGAGAACACCATGAAATTGCCGTCCTCCCTGATCGTTCTGGTGCTCGCTCTGGCCGCGCCAGCGCTTGGCGCCACCGAACTCGCGCTCGACCCGCCGGCGACCGGCGACCTGGTTCCGGGTACGTTGCGACCGGCCCCGAGCGCAATCCCGAGAACGCTGTCCGTCGCCCCGTCAGCGATCCCGGCCCAGCCGCAGCCGACCACCGTCGAACACCGGCCGGTGCAGGTGGACTGGGCGCTCAACCCGCGTGTCCCGCTGCAGACCACCCCGCAGACGTTCGTGCCGCGTAGCCGCGAATACTGGATGGATGTCACCCAGAGCGAACTGCAGCGCGGCGTGCCCTTGCCGGTCAGTGCGCCGGGCGCGGTGATCCGCCTGAACCCTGCGGCCGGCCGCTACGGCGCACTTCGGCCGGCGCAGGTCAGCCTGCAGGTCGGCGCGCGCACGCTGAACGCCGCCGGTCCCGGCGTGGCTACCGCGGACACTCGCGCGCTGGCCGCAGCAGGCATCTCGGCGCCGCCCGGCAGCGTGATGCTGCATCTGGATCCGACGCTGGGCAGCACCACGCCGACGCTACGTGCGCCTGCCGCGCACGGCCGCTACGTAGTGCATGTCTTCGAGCCCCAAAGCCATACTGAACTGAGCGCGCGACTGGCGCATGGCAGCGTGCTGGCAGGGCAGGCGCAAACCGTGCGCCTGAACTTGGACGCCGCCGGCACGATCGCACCCATCGGTAGCGTCGGCGGATTCGTCATGGCACCCGACGGGCAGACGCGTACCCTGCACTTCACCCACGAAGCCGACGGCAGCGTTCGTGCCACGGTGCCCACCGGTTTCACCGACACGACCGGTGGCGCTCTGTGGGAGGTACACAGTTTCACCAGCAGCGTCATCCGCGGACGTACGGTGCTGCGCGACGTGACCACCGTGTTCGCGAGCGCCGTGCCGAATGCCCGGCTCGCCGGCGACGCCGACGTGCAGCACGACGCGCGCGGCGGACTGGACGTACGGTTCGGGGTGTTGGCGGAAAACGCCAGTCGCTACGCGCTCGGCGCGACGCTATGGGCGACCGGCGCGGATGGTCGTCTGCACCCGATCGGCTACGCGCAGTCGGCGGACTGGCTCGACGCCGGCCACGGCGCCCTGGTCCTGCACTTCGACGCCGCCGTGGTACGGCGCGCCGGGTTCGGCCCTCCTTATGCGCTGCGCGACCTGCGACTGCAGGATCAGGCCACGATGAGCCTGCTGGAACGCCGCGCGGACGCGCTCACGTTCGCTTTCTGATCTCCGCAATGGCACCCCGGCGGGATTGCCGGGGTGCCGTGCGCCGCCCCGGCTGCGACGTGCGGGCGTAACGCCTCGGCACCGCACGTGCACTGTGGCAGGCTGCGGTCATGGATCGCGCGCCGACCGCTCGTCTCGCCGGCTTCTATTTCGCCTACTACGCCGCGCTCGGCGCCTATACGCCGTACTTCAGCGTGTACTTGCACGCGCGCGGCCTGGACGCGGTCGCCATCAGCACGGTGATGAGCCTGTGGTACGCCACGCGCGTGCTGGCGCCCTCGACCTGGAGCTGGGCGGCCGGGCGTTCGCCGCGACCGGTGCGCTGGCTGCGCGGCGGCGCGCTGCTGATGCTGGCCGGCTTCGTGCCCTTCCTGTGGTCGCTGCCCTACGCCGGCCTGGCGCTGGCGATGCTGGTGTATGCGTTTTTCGCCAACGCGATCATGCCGCAGTTCGAGACGCTGACTCTGTCGCATCTGCCGGGGCGCAGCGAGCGCTACGGCAGCATCCGCGTCTGGGGTTCGATCGGCTTCATCGCCGTCGTGCTGCTGTATGGCCAGCTGTTCGATCACCTCGACGTGCGCTGGCTGCCGGCGCTGATGCTGCCGTGGCTGGTGCTGGTGCTGGTATTGAGCCTGGGCAACGATTACGGCCCCGGCCACCACGAAGCGCCGACGGCCGTCGAGGGCATCGGCGCGATCCTGCGCCGGCGCGAGGTGATCGCCTTCTTCGTCATCGCGCTGCTGATGCAGATGGCCTTCGGCCCGTACCACACCCTGTTCTCGCTGTACCTGCGCCATCACGGCTACAGCTCGGGCGCGATCGGCGCACTGTGGGCCGCAGGCGTGGGCATCGAGATCGTGGTGTTCTTTCTGGCCGCGCGTTTCCTGCTGCGCTTCGCGCCGCGCACGGTGATGCTGGCCGGGTTGCTCAGCGCGGCCGCGCGCTGGACCGCCACCGCGCTGCTGCCGCAGCACGCCTGGGTGATGGTGCTGGCGCAGCTGGTGCACGCGCTCAACTTCGCCGCGTTCTATGCCGCCGCCATGCGACTGCTGACGCGCTACTTTCCCGGTCGCCTGCTCGGCCACGGCCAAGGCGTCTATTACGGCTTTTCCTCGGGTGTCGGCGGCGTGCTCGGGGCCCTGCTGACCGGCCGGCTGTGGGCGCTGGACGACGGTCGCAGCGCCTTTCTGATGGCGGCCGCGCTGTGCCTGCTGGGCGCCTGGGTCGCGCTGCGCGGCCTGCCAGCCGAATCCTGAGAATCGCGGAAGGAAAGACGGCCCGCGATCCGGACCGCCCATCCATCCGTGCGCTTACTTGGCAGGAATGTAACTCAGCTCCTTGTTGTAGCTCCAGATGCCGTCCCACTGGTGATCGATGGCATCGAAGAACTGTTTGCGTATCGCCGCCGCCTGCGCCTTGCCGTAGACCTTTTCCATCATCGCCTTGATCGACGGATTCGGCTCCTGGCCGATCTCGGCCCAGGACTTGTTCGGCCAGACCAGAATGTAATCCGCGAAACCGCGGCCGCCCCCGGTGACGGCGTCCGCGAACCACTGGCCTTCCCATTTGCTTTTCGTGGCCGCGGCGGCGTACTTCTCGACCGCCTCGGTAAAGCTGGCGCCCTGCCCCGCTTTCACCTTGACGTCGAGCACATACACAAAGGCCGGCATCCCGCTCGTGCCGGCATCCATGTGACTCATCTTCGGCCTGCCCTCGGCAACCCAGCTGTAGGCTTTGCTGATGTGCGGCATCACGCCGGTCGTGAAATCGCCGCCGCAGGCCTTGTCGGCGGGGTCCATGGCGTCGATGCCGGCCCAGGTCTTGGTGTCGCTCTCGAAGACATAGCGGCCGAGGTCGCCGGTTTCGGCGTTCCAGGCCCACAGTGCGTGCGCGGCGGAATGCTCGTGCATGCACTTCAGCCACGCTTTCATGCCGTCACGAAACGCCTGGTCGTGCGCAGGCGCGACCTCGACCACGTAAAAGCGCGACACCGACGCCGATTCTTCCGCGTGGGCCGTGCCCATTCCCGCTGCGATCAGCAGTCCTGCCACGGCCAGTACTCGACGTACTGCGTTCTTCTTGTTCATGGCCTACTCCTCGCTGAAGCAGCGTCGCCCGAACGCGGGCATGCGTCCGAATCGGATGCTGCAGCCGGAGACGGCTATCACCACGGCACAACCGCGTCAACGCATTTGTTTCTCGCAAACGGTCGATCAACTAAATGCAGGCTTTTTATGTTTCAAAAATGAAACAGATTGACCGCGGCGAATGGATTGCGACAGGGCATTCAAACCTGATCGAACGGGAAGGCCAGCACGTCGGCGATGGCTTCGGTGTCGTGCATCGCCATCAGCAGCCGCTCGATGCCCAGCGCCACGCCGGCACAATCGGGCAGCGCGTCGAGCACCGCCAGCAGGCGCTCGTCGAGCGGCAGCTCGCGCTGCCCGCGCGCACGGCGGCGCGCGTTGTCGCGCTCGAAGCGCGCGCGCTGTTCGGCGGCGTCATTGAGCTCGTGATAGCCGTTGGCCAGCTCCTGGGTGCCCAGATACACCTCGAAGCGTTCGGCCAGCGGCGGATCGCCGGCGCGGATGCGCGCCAGCGCGCACTGGCTGGCCGGGTAGTCGTGGACCACGGTGATGCGATCGGCCGGAAAGGTCGGCTGGATGCGGTGCGTCAACAGCAGATCCAGCCAGTCGTCGCGGGTGAGCCCGGCCGGGTCGATGGCGATATCCGCCAACGGCGCGCGCAGGTCAGCGATGTCCGCCCGGTGCGGATCGAGGCCCAGGCTTTCGACGAACAGCGTGGCATAGCTGCGTTCAATCACCGCGGCGCGTCGTCCCGCCAGCGCCAATGCGCCCTGCACCAGCGCGACGGTTTCGGCAGCCAGCTTTCGATGATCGAAGCCGACGCGATACCACTCCAGCAGAGTGAACTCAGGGTTGTGGCACCGCCCGATCTCGCCGTCGCGAAACACGCGACCCAGTTCGTAGCAGTCGCCGATGCCCGCGGCCAGCAGACGCTTCAGCGGAAACTCCGGAGAGGTGCGCAGCCAGCGTTCACACGCGCCGGCATCGACGTGACCCGAAAACCGCGTCGCAAAACTTTCGATGTTGGGCTCGGTACTGGCCGCCGCGGACAGGATCGGCGTCTCCACCTCGAGCGCCCCGCGCGCGGCGAAAAAAGCGCGGATCGCGGCATACAGCCGCGCGCGCAAGAGCAGGGTATCGTGCACCGCTGAACCCTTCATGCCCAAACGCGCTCAGGCGGCATGATCATCAAGAAACGCCTGCAGCCGCGCCTCGTCCCAGATCTCGACACCCAGCTCGCGCGCCTTGTCCAGCTTGGAGCCGGCGGCCTCGCCGGCGACCACGAACGCCGTCTTTTTCGACACGCTGCCGGCGATTTTTGCCCCTAGCGATTCGAGCTTCGCACCAGCGTCTTCGCGGGTCATTGAACTCAGGGTGCCGGTGAGCACGACGCTTTGGCCCGTCAGTGGGCCGTCCGGCGTTTCCAAGTTCCCCGATACCGGAAGTGCAGCCGCGAAGGCCTCGGCTTCAGCAAGTGCTTCCGGTCCGGGGCCGGCCAGCCAGGCGTGCAGCGAAGCCACCGTCTTGGCACTCGGCGCCGCGGCCGCCCAGTCCTGCACTGCACCGGCGCGCAGTGCGGTCACACTTGGATAGGCAGC
Organism: Pseudomonadota bacterium; assembly: GCA_021787175.1. Taxonomy (GTDB): domain Bacteria; phylum Pseudomonadota; class Gammaproteobacteria; order Xanthomonadales; family Rhodanobacteraceae; genus Metallibacterium. Next base: position 6,118 of record JAJYMF010000024.1, read on the forward strand.
TGCGAGGCGGATCGCACCGACATCGCCCACCTGCGGGATGCCGCTCAATTCGATCAGGCTGGCAAGGCTCAGCCGTTCACGCAGCGCCGCGAGTGGTAGATGTTCGTCACTGGGCTCGACGCCCGCCGCCAGCAGCGCATCGACCGCCTCGCGATTGCCGAACTGGGCAAAGAAGGTCGCGATCGAACGCGCGGTTTCCTCACCGATGTCGGGCAGCGCGCGCAGCACCAGGGGCGGCGCGCGGCGCACGCGATCGAGGCTGCCCAATGTCTTCGCCAATGTCTTCGCCGTTTCCTCGCCGATGTGCATGATGCCGAGCGCAAACAACAATCGCGCCAGCGTCGGCCGTTTGCTGGCGGCGATCGCGGCCAGCAGGTTTTCGGCCCAGCGCGTGGCGATCTTGCCCTTGCGCACGGTCTCCGGCGTCGTGCCGTCGCGCTGGTCGGCGCGTTGTTTCATCGTCAGCAGGTCTTCCAGTTTCAACGCATACAAATCGGCCGGCGTTCGCACGTAGTCGAATGCGCACAGGTCCTCGACGATGCGTTCGCCCAGGCCCTCGATGTCCAGCGCCCGGCGTGAGGCGAAGTGCAGGACCGCCTCGCGGCGCTGTGCGGCACAGGTCAGCCCGCCGGAGCAGCGCCAGGCCACCTCGCCCTCTTCGCGCACCAGTTGCGAACCGCAGACCGGGCAGTGCGTCGGCATCGTCCAAAACTCGCTGTGCAGCGGGCGCTGCTCGGGGATCACCCGCACCACCTCCGGAATCACGTCGCCGGCGCGGCGCACGATCACGCGATCGCCGACGCGCACGTCGAGGCGCGCGACCTGGTCGGCGTTGTGCAGCGTGGCGCTGGTGACCACCACGCCGGCCACCGTCACCGGCGCCAGCCGCGCGACCGGCGTCACCGCACCGGTGCGGCCGATCTGCACCTCGATCGTCTCGACCGTGGTCGCCTGCTCCTCGGCGGGGAACTTGTGCGCGATCGCCCAGCGCGGCGCGCGGGCGACGAAGCCCAGCACCCGCTGCTGGTCGTAACGGTCGAGCTTGTAGACCACGCCGTCGATGTCGTACGCCAGCCGTGCGCGCTTCGCGCCGATGCGGCGGTAGTAGGCGATCAGCCCCGCGACCCCCCGCGCGCAGCCGACTTCGGGCGATACCGGCAGGCCCCAGTCACGCAATCGCGCCAGCGTGGCCGAATGCGTCTCGGGCAAGGCATCACCCGGATCGACCACACCCACGCCGTAGGCATAGAAGCCCAGCGGCCGCCGCGCGGTCACCGCGGGATCGAGCTGGCGCAGGCTGCCGGCCGCGCCATTGCGCGGGTTGGCCAGCGGCTTCTCGCCCTGCGCCAGCGCCACCGCGTTGAATTTTGCGAACGCCGCACGCGGCATGATCACCTCGCCGCGCACTTCCAGCACGCGCGGCCAGACGGCGCCGCGCAGACGCAGCGGGATCGCCCGCACGGTGCGCAGGTTGGCGGTCACGTTCTCGCCAACGCTGCCGTCGCCGCGCGTCGCGCCTTGCATGAAAACGCCGTCTTCGTAGCGCAGGCTGATCGCCAGGCCATCGAGCTTGGGCTCGACCGAAAACACCGGATCCTGCTCGCCCAGTGCCTCCTCGATGCGACGCACGAACTCGTTCACTTCGCGGAAGCGCGCCGCGTCGTCGGCGGCATCGATAGCGTCGAAGGCGTTGTTCAACGACAGCATCGGCAGTGCGTGGCGCACCTCGGCGAAGCCTTCGGCGGGCCGGGCGCCCACGCGGCGCGTCGGCGAGTCGGGCGTGACCAGATCGGGATGAGCATGTTCGATCGCCTCGAGCTCGCGCAGCAGGCGGTCGTAGTCCGCGTCCGGGATCGCCGGGTCGTCGAGCACGTGGTAGCGGTAATTGGCGTCCTCGATGCGCGCGCGCAGGTCGGCAGCGCGGGCGGCGATCTCGGCGGAATCCGGTTCGGGCGTCATCGGGAGAATCCGTTGCAGGCCGCCAGTTTAGCGGCTTGCCGCACGGCTCCGCGCGGCGCAGGATGCCCGCACCCACCCCCGGAGATCATTCATGGCCGGCAAAAAATGGGCCCCGTTTCCGCACCCCGACAAGGCCTACGACTATGCCGGCGACCGGTTGGCCAAGGCATGGAAGACCCTGCACGCAGGCGATCTCGAGCCCTGGCCCGATGACGCGCGCGTCGCCGCGCTGCTGAAGAAAAACCCGCGACTCGGCAAGGACGCCGCGGCGCTGTCCGTCGCGCTGCAGGAGGCCTGGCGCGACTATCACCGCGGCGAGTTCCAGCGCGCATGGGAGTCCGGCGTCGCGCTGGGCGCGCTGGGCGCCTCGGTCGCGGTCAAGGCCGCCGGCATCCACGCCACCTATCTGGTCGACGACGCCGGGACCAAGGCCGCGCGTTTCCAGGAGGCCGCCGAGTTCGCCGCCGAGGCGATCCAGGCCCTGCCCGGCGAAGCCAACAGCCATTACCGCTACGCCTTCGCCCTGGGCCGCTACAGTCAGTGCATCTCGATTGCCAAGGCCTTGGCCGAGGGCCACGCCGGCAAGGTCCGGGACGCCCTCGAAACCACCTTGAAGATCGCGCCCATGCATGCGGAAGCGCATCTGGCGATGGGCGTCTATCACGCCGAAATCGTCGGCAAGGTGGGGTCGATGCTGGCCCGGCTCACCTACGGCGCCAGCGCCGCGATCGCCGAAAAACATCTCGCCACGGCCCGTGAGCTCACGCCCGAGGCGCCGATCGCCTGGGTCGAGACCGGCAACGCCCTGCTCAAGTTCGACGCCGAGCGCCGCGGCGACGAGGCCGCCGAAGCCTACGATCACGCCATGAGGCTCAAGCCGCACGACGCGATGGAGGCACTGGACGTAGCATTTGCGCGCGAGCAGTTGGAGTGAGCATGATCGAGGCAACGAAATCACAACCGCGAAACCATCACAAGCTGGCGCGCCAATGAGCTTCGCCGATGATGACAAGCGATGCGCCCTCTTCCCGCAACTTCAGCGCCTGCTCGATCTTGCGACCATAGCTTGAATGGATCCAATCCCGCGATCCGAGCATCCCGACCACTAAATAATCCGTGCGCGAACTCAACACATCGCGCACAGTACCGCCGCGTGCTTCGATTGCTTCGACTACCGCGGAACGTGGGCCGAATTCAAACGTGCCGGTGACAACAAATACATGATCATTGAAGTTAATCGATGGAGGCGGATCATCCAACGGCAACGTGCTCGTCAGGCTGGCGGCTGACTGCTCCCCATCGGCTTCACCACCAACGACCCCTTGCAAAAGCGCCAGCAAGTCACGCTCTTCATCTGAACTCATCACACCGTCCGTCAAAGCATCGGCGATGCGGTGAAACAAGACATTGAAGATGTACGCATGCGCAAATTCCTGATGCCGCTCGACCCAATCTTTCAGAAAAGCCACCTCTGAAACATTGATCGAACCGTCCGCGAGCACACCTCGGCAGATGCCGATAAGTTCGTCCGTATTCCTGTCCAGACGCCGCGTGCGGTTCTGAGTCGTGCTTGGTTGATATCGCTTGAACACTTGGCACCTCGGTGTGTCGTGTACTTGCCGCAGCACCGACTGTGGCAAGCACGGCGATCCAGCGCAATATCCACACCGCGCTTACGCCACCGATACAAAACGCTGAATGAGCGTTCCGCGCCTGCACACCGGGTGCATGCTTGGCGTGCTCGACCGGAGAGCCCCATGCGCCGTTACCTCGCACTCATCGCATTCACCCTGCTGCCCGCGCTGGCTCATGCCGGCGGCGGCCCGCTGGGCATCGACACCCGCCTGCATTACGACAATGCCGGCATCTGGAAGCGCAGCTACCAGAAGGACGTCGCCTGGGGCGTGGCCCTGGGCACGCTGGGCGCGGCCTCGTGGACGGGAAGCCAGAGCCGCTTCGGCCGCACGCTGTGGGAGTCGGTGGACGCGATGGCATTCTCGGGCCTGGCTTCGCAGGGGCTGAAGTGGACCTTCGGCCGCCAGCGTCCCAGCGCCGGCCCTGATCCCAACAACTGGTTCAGCGGCGGTCAGAGCTTTCCCAGCGGCGAGGTCACCGAGATGACCAGCTTCGTCACCCCGATCATCGCCGAGTACCACAGCGACCACCCGGCGGTTTGGGCGCTGGCCCTGCTGCCGGCCTACGACGCCGAGGCGCGCATGAAGACCTGGGGCCACTGGCAGACCGACGTGCTGGCCGGCGCGGCGCTGGGCGTAGGCTTCGGAATCTGGGCGCATGAGCGCCAGCAGCCGCTGATCGTGTCCTGGCTGCCGGGCGGCTTCATGGTCGGTTACTCGAAAAAGTTCTGAACCCCGCCGTCCCGCCCACCGCCGTCAGGACGTCACTCGCGACCAGAACTGCTTGACACCATCGAGGAAGGAGTGGGCGCGCGGCGTGTGCTGGGCGCCGCCTTCGTCGTCGAAGCTGGCCTCGAAAGCCTGCAGCAGTTCGCGCTGGGTCTTGGTCAGGCGCACCGGGGTCTCGACCACGACGCGACAGATCAGGTCGCCGGAACGCCCGTTGCGGACGGACTTCACGCCACGGCCGCGCAACCGGAACACCTGACCGGTCTGCGTTTCCGGCGGTACGCTCAGTTCGATCTCGCCCTCCAGGGTCGGCACCGGGATGGTTGCGCCCAGCGTGGCCTGGCCGATGCGCACCGGCACCTCGCAGTGCAGGTCGTTGCCATCGCGCTGGAAGATCGGATGCGCGCGCACCCGTACCTCGACGTAGAGATCTCCGGCCGGTGTGCCGGCGGGCCCGGCCTCGCCCTGACCGGAGAGGCGGATGCGATCGCCGCTGTCGACGCCGGCCGGGATGCGCACCGACAGCGTGCGCGTGTCCTCGACGCGGCCCTCGCCGCGGCAGCGCTTGCAGGGCTTTTCGATCACGCGGCCGGAACCGCCGCAATGCGGGCACGGCTGCTGCACCGAGAAGATGCCGTTCTGCATGCGCACCCGGCCGTGGCCGCGGCAGGTGCCGCAGGTGGCGCTGCGGCCGTCTTCGGAACCGCTGCCCTTGCAGGCCGTGCAGGCGACCGCGGTCGGCACCTCGATCTGGCGCTCGCAGCCGAACACGGCGTCCTCGAGGTCGAGATCGAGCAGGTAGCGCAGGTCCGAGCCGCGCGCCGCGCGGCCACGGCCGCCCATGCCGAAGATGTCGCCGAACAGATCGCCGAAGATGTCGCCGACGTCGCCAAAACCGGCACCCGCGCCGGCACGCCCGAAGCCGCCCTCGAAGGCGGCGTGACCGTGGCGATCGTAGGCCGCGCGGCGCTCGCCGTCGCACAGCACCTCGTAGGCCTCCTTGGCCTCCTTGAATTTGTCCTGCGCCTGCGGATCGTCCGGACAGCGGTCGGGATGGCACTTCATCGCCAGCCGGCGAAAGGCCTTCTTGAGTTCATCGTCGGTCGCGCTGCGCTCGACACCGAGAACTTCGTAGTAGTCGCGTTTGGCCATGAGTGAGACGTGAGAAGTTCGATGTGGGACGCAATACGGAAAGCCGTTCCCCGGCTTTCCGTCTCACGTCTTCCGTCTGACGTCTTACTTCTTGTCCTTGACCTCGGTGAACTCGGCGTCGACCACGTCCTCGGGCTGCGCGGAGCCGCCGGGCGCATCGCCACCGCCGGCACCAGCTTGCTGCTGGGCGCCGGACGCCGCCGCGGCATAGAGCGACTGCGCCGCCTGCTCCAGTGCCTGGGTACGCGACTCGATCGCGGCCTGGTCGTCGCCCTTCATCACCGTCTCGAGCTCGGCCAGCGCGCTCTCGATGCCGCCCATCTGCGCCGGCGGCACCTTGCCGCCGTGCTCCTTGAGCGCGCTGCGGGTGGCATGCACCAGCTGGTCGGCCTTGTTGCGTGCCGCCACCAGCTCGTGGAACTTCTTGTCGTCCTCGCGGTGCGCTTCGGCGTCGCGAACCATGCGCTGTATCTCATCGTCGGACAAGCCCGAGCCGGCCTTGATCTCGATCTTCTGCTCCTTGCCGGTCTTCTTGTCCTTGGCCGAGACGTGCAGGATGCCGTTGGCGTCGATGTCGAAGGTGACCTCGACCTGCGGCATGCCGCGCGGCGCCGGCTCGATGCCGGCCAGGTCGAACTTGGCCAGCGACTTGTTGAACCGCGCCTGCTCGCGCTCGCCCTGCAGCACGTGCACGGTCACCGCCGCCTGGTTGTCGTCGGCGGTGGAGAAGACCTGCGAAGCGCGCGTCGGGATGGTGGTGTTCTTCTCGATGATCTTGGTGAACACGCCGCCCAGCGTCTCGATGCCGAGGCTCAGCGGCGTGACGTCGAGCAGCAGCACGTCCTTGACGTCGCCGGCCAGCACCGCGCCCTGCACCGCGGCGCCGATGGCCACCGCCTCGTCGGGGTTGACGTCCTTGCGCGGCTCCTTGCCGAAGAAGTCCTTGACCGCTTCCTGCACCTTGGGCATGCGGGTCATGCCGCCGACCAGGATCACCTCGCTGATGTCGCCGATCTTGAGGCCGGCGTCGTTGAGCGCGGTGCGGCAGGGCTCGATGGTGCGCTTGACCAGATCCTCGACCAGCGCCTCGAGCTTGGCGCGGGTCAGCTTGATGTTGAGATGCTTGGGACCCGACGCGTCGGCGGTGACATAGGGCAGGTTGACGTCGGTCTGGTGCGCGCTGGACAGCTCGATCTTGGCGCGCTCGGCGGCGTCCTTCAGGCGCTGCAGCGCGAGCGGATCCTTGCGCAGGTCGATGCCCTGCTCCTTCTGGAACTCCTCGACCAGATGGTCGATGACGCGCTTGTCGAAGTCCTCGCCGCCGAGGAAGGTGTCGCCGTTGGTGGCCAGCACCTCGAACTGCTTCTCGCCGTCGACCGCGGCGATCTCGATGATCGACACGTCGAAGGTGCCGCCGCCGAGGTCGTACACCGCAATCTTGCGGTCGGCGCCCTTCTTGTCGAGACCGTAGGCCAGCGCGGCCGCGGTCGGCTCGTTGATGATGCGCTTGACCTCCAGCCCGGCGATGCGGCCGGCGTCCTTGGTCGCCTGGCGCTGGCTGTCGTTGAAGTAGGCCGGCACCGTGATCACCGCCTCGGTGACCGGCTCGCCGAGATAGTCCTCGGCGGTCTTCTTCATCTTCATCAGCACCTTGGCCGATACCTCGGGCGGCGCCATCTTGCGGCCGTCACTGGTCTCGACCCAGGCGTCGCCGTTGTCGTGCGCGAAGATCTTGTACGGCACCAGGTCGAGATCCTTCTTGACCTCGGCGTCGGTGAACTTGCGGCCGATCAGGCGCTTCACCGCATAGAACGTGTTCTTGGGGTTGGTGATCGCCTGGCGCTTGGCCGGCGCACCGACCAGCACCTCGCCGTCCTTGGTGAAGGCGACGATCGAGGGCGTGGTGCGGTCACCTTCGGCGTTCTCGATCACGCGCACCGTGGACCCTTCCATGATCGCGACACACGAGTTGGTCGTGCCGAGATCGATACCGATGATCTTGCCCATGGTTTCAGCTCCGGAATGCGATGCGGCACCAAGGCCGCGCTGGGTACGGGAATGGGGTTGCGGACGCGTCGATTCAAGCGTCCGCGGGCGCGCGTGCGACGGCGACCAGCGCCGGCCGCAGCAGGCGGTCGTTGAGCAGATAGCCCTTCTGCAGCACGCTGACCACGGTGTCGGGCGCGTACTCGGCGCTCTCGACCATGCTCATCGCCTGGTGACACTCGGGATCGAACGACTGGCCCTGCGGATCGAGCGCCGTCAGGCCGGCCGACTCGGCCACCTTGACCAGCGCTCTCAGGGTCAGCTCCATGCCGGCGCGCAACGCGGCGGCATCGGCGCCTTCGACGGCCAGCCCGCGCTCGAGGCTATCCGCTACCGGCAGCAGGTCGGCCAGCAGCTTCTCGTTGGCGTAGCGGCGCGCCTGCTCCAGATCGCGTTGCAGGCGGCGCCGCTGATTCTCCAGCTCGGCGCGCTCGCGCAGCAGGGTCTCGCGCATTTCGGCCGTGGCGGCCTCGGCTTCGGCCAGGCGCGCGGCAAGCTCGGCCGGATCGGCCGGCGTGATGGCCTGCGCCGCTTCCGGCGCGGAGGAGTTGCTGTCGTGCATCGTCGGATTCCCGCAGTCGGACGGCGACCCGGCGAGTGCCGGGGCGCGGATGATCGGGCGAAACGCCCTTCCGGGGAAGCGTTATGAGGCCGTGACGACGCGATTCAAGGCATCGCTGAGCAGATGCGCGCTGGCCTGCACCACCGGGATCACGCGGTCGTAGGCCATGCGCGTCGGCCCGATCACGCCGATTGCGCCCAGCACGCGGCCGCCGGCGCCGTAGGGCGCGGTGACCACCGAGCAGCCGTCCAGCGCGGCGAAGCCCGATTCCTCGCCGATGAACAGGCGCACGCCGGGCGCGCGCGCGCAGGTTTCCAGCAGCGCCAGCAGACCGCGCTTCTGCTGGAACGCCTCGAACAGGTCGCGCAGGCGCTCGAGATCGGCCAGCCCCTGCTGGCCCATCAGGTTGGTCTGCCCCGACACCAGCATGTCCAGGCCCTCGTGCGGCGGTGGCGCAAACGCGCCGGCGGCCATGTCCACCGCCGCGCCCAGCGCGCGATGCAGGTCACCGCCGGCGGCGCGCAGCTCGGCCAGCAGCCGCGCGCGGATATCGTCCAGACGCAGGCCGGCGAACTGGGCGTTGAGCACCGCGGCGGCGTGTTCCAGCTCGGCCGCATGCGGACGCCGGGTCATCTGCAGTACGCGGTTCTGCACCTGCTGGTCGGCGAACACCAGCACCGCCAGCACGCGGTTGTCGGGCAGCGCCACGAAGTCGATGTGCTTGAGCGGCATGTCGCCCTCGCGCGGTACCGTGACCACGCCGACGAAGTGCGTGACCGCCGACAGCAGGGTGGAGACGTTGCTCAGCAGCTCGCGGCCGTTGCTGGCATCACGCGGCACCTCGCGCTCGAGGCGATCCATCTCCTCGCGCGGCAGCGGCTTGAGCTCGATCAGGCTGTCGACGAACACGCGCAGGCCCTGCGCAGTCGGTACCCGTCCCGCCGAGGTATGCGGCGAGGCCAGCAGGCCGGCATCTTCGAGATCGGACATGATGTTGCGGATGGTCGCCGCGCTGACGTCGAGACCGGAAGCGCGCGACAGCGTGCGCGAACCGACCGGCTCGCCATCGACGAGGTACTGGGCGATCAGGGTGCGCAACAGCTGGCGCGCGCGGGCATCGAGCATCGGGCCGGACTCGTGGTTCATGACGCGGACGTCGGCTTCGGACGATCAAACCGGCCCTGCATGGATAAGGCCTCGCGCGCGGCGATGCAAGCCCCGTCGCGCTCGCCAAGCCGCGCTCGATGCCGATCGGGGCATCGGACCGCCACCCGCTCCGCTACAGTTCATTAGAATCCGGCACCAGCGCGACACCCCGCTCGTCAACCCGCACGATGCCTCTCTCATGCTGAAACAGCTCTATGTGCGCCAGTTCGCGGTGGTCGAGGAAGCCGAGATCCACTTCGGCTCCGGCCTGACCGTGGTCACCGGCGAGACCGGCGCCGGCAAATCCCTGCTGGTCGACGCGCTGGCCCTGCTCGCCGGCGCCCGCGCCGATACCGGCCAGGTTCGCGGCGGCGCCGCGCGCGCCGAACTCGCCGCCGAGTTCGATATCGGCGCCCTGCCCGCCGCCCGCGCCTGGCTGCAGGACGAGGCTCTCGACGACGACGACGCCTGCCGGCTGCGCCGCGTGATCGCCGCCGAGGGCGGCTCGCGCGCATGGATCAACGGCCGGCCGGCCAGCCTGGCGCAGCTGAACGCGCTCGCCGAGCGCCTGCTGGAGATCCACGGCCAGCACGAGCATCAGGCGCTGCTGCAGCGCGAGCATCAGCTGGAGCTGCTGGACGCGTTCGGTCAACTCGAGGCGACCGCCGCCGAGGTGCGCGTGCAGGCGCTGCGCTGGCGCACGCTGGGAGCCGAGATGCACAGCCTCACCGGCGACGGCGATCGCGACGCGCGCATGGAGCGGCTGCGTCACGAGCTGGACGAACTCGAACGCTGGGCGCTGGCGCCGGAGGCGCTGGCCGAACTGGAGCAGCAACACCACCGCCTCGCTCACGCCGAGCGCCTGGTCAGCGGCACGGCCGCCCTGGTCGATCTGTGCGACGGCGACGGCGATCAGGCGCTCAGCCGCCAATTGACGCGCGCGCACGGCGAGCTGGCGCGGCTGGCCGAACTCGACCCGCAGCTGCGCGGCGCGGCCGAGCTGCTCGACGGCGCCGTGATCCAGCTGGGCGAGGCCAGCGAGTGGCTGGCGCGCTATGCCGAGCGCCAGGATCTGGACCCGGCCCGCTACAACGAGGTGGACTCGCATCTGGCCCGATTGCACGAGCTCGGCCGCAAGCATCGGTTGCCGATCATCGAGCTGGCGGCACACGCGCAGACGCTGCGCGACGAGCTGGAACACCTGGATCGCGCCAGCGGCACGCTGCAGCGGCTCGCCGCCGAGCGCGCCGCGGCCGCAAGCGCCTGCGCACGCGCCAGCGCGGCGCTCAGCGCCGGACGCCAGGCCGCCGCCGCGCGTCTCGGCGCGGCCGTGGCCGCGCTGATGGAGCAGCTGGGCATGGCCGGCGGCCGGTTCGCGGTCGAGCTCGAAACGCAGGACGCCGACGACCCCGATCCGCAGGGCCGGGAGCGTTGCGAGTTCATGGTCAGCGCCAACCCGGGCATGCCGCTGCGCCCGTTGCGCCGGGTGGCCTCCGGCGGCGAGCTGGCGCGCATCGGACTGGCGCTCGAGGTCGCCGCGCTGGGCCACGATGCCGTCGGCACGATGGTGTTCGACGAGGTCGACAGCGGCATCGGCGGCGCCGTCGCCGAAGTGGTCGGGCAGAAGCTGCGCGCGCTCGGCAGCGAACGGCAGGTGCTGTGCGTGACTCATCTGGCGCAGGTGGCGGCGCAAGGGCACGCGCATCTGCGCGTGCTCAAGGACAGCGACGGCACGGCTACGCGCACGCGCATCGAGACGCTCGCCGCCGAGGGCCGCCGCGAGGAGCTGGCGCGCATGCTCGGCGGCGTCGAGATCACCCGCGAAACCCGCGCCCACGCGCGGCGCATGCTGGAGCAGGCGCAGGCCGACTGAACGTCAATCGCGCAGCAGCTCGCGCTCGCGCGCCAAACGATAGAGATCGAATTCGGAACCGGCACCCAGCTTGCCCATCAGGCTGGCGCGATGGATGTACAGCGTCTTCTGGCCGATGCCGAGTTCGACCGCGGCCTGCTTGGGCGTCAGCCCGCGCGCCAGCAGCAGAAACACCTCGCGCTCGCGCACGGTCAGCCGGTTCAGCGGATCGAGCTCCTCGCGCGGACGTTCAGCGCGGCGCTGCGCGATGTCCGAGCTGAGAAAGCGTTCGCCGGCCAGCACCGCGCGCAGACCTGCCACCAGTTCCTCCGGCGCCACGCCCTTGGTGACGTAGCCGCTGGCACCACGACGCAGCGACTCCGAAACATACGGTTCGGTGTCGTGCATGCTCAGCACCACGATGCGGATCATCGGCGCGACGTTGTGCATGTGCTCGATCAGCGGCAGGCCGCCGCCGTCCGGCAGCGACAGGTCCAGCACCACCAGGTCCGGATGCTGCTGCACCACCGTCTCCAGCGCCTCGTCGGCGCTGCGGCATTCGGCGATCACCTCGAGACCGGGCTCCTGCTCGATCAAGCGCTTGAAGCCCTCGCGCACGATCGCGTGATCGTCAACCAGTACGATTCGGCTCATGACCGTAGTCTAGTGGCCGGCAGCTGAAAAACCGGAACCAGCGCACTTCGCGCTGGCGCCCGATCGGATGCTGTGCTATCGAAACCGCATGCGCATCCGCATCGCCCCGCTGTCGCGTGGACTGCCCGCAGGACTGGCCTACGGCGCCCTCTGGCTGGCGCTCTGGCAGATCTCGCAGTCGTACTGGTTTCTGCCGGCGGGGCTGCGCTTCGGCGTGCTGCTGCTGGCGCCGCTGGAGCTGTGGCCCTGGCTGATCGGCGGCGAATGGGCCGCGGCGCTGCTGCTCAACACGACGCTGCGTCCGGTCCCCGGCGCGGCCCTGTTGCTGGTCAGCCTGCCGCCGCCGCTGGCGGTGGCGGCGGTGATCGCCCTGCTGCGCCGTTTCGGCCTGCGCGCGTCGATCGACCTGCCCGAGGATCTGGCGCGCATCCTGGCCGCGGCGCTGCTGGCCGCGGTGACGGTCACGGCGTTGAATGCGGGCTTCATCGCCAAACTGGCGCCAACGCCTTCCGCCAGCCTGCCCTACGCACTGGCCAACCTGGTGCTGGGCGATTACGTCGGCATCCTGCTGATCGCGCCGCTGCTGGTGATGCTGCTGCGGGCGCCGCCCGGCGAGCAGGCCGGCCTGCGCATGCTCGCCGACGTGCTGTGGTTCCTGCTGCCGGTGATCGCCCTGCTGCTGCTGGCGATGGGCGGCAGCGAGCCGCTGGCGCGCTATGCGCGCATCCTGGCGCTGGTGCCGGTGATGTTTTTCGCCTTTCGCCACGGCTGGCGCGGCGCCAGCATCGCCATGCTGGCGGCAAGCACCGCGGTCACGCTGCGCGCTGCGACGGCGGTCGACCCGAACGCGCCCGCCGAAGCTCAGCTGTTTCTTGCGGTGGCCGGCACCGGCGCGCTGCTGCTGGGTGCCGCCACCGACGCCCTGCGCCGCAGCGGCGAACGCCTGGCGCTGCAGAATGCGCGTCTGGAAGGCGCCAATCATCGTCTGGACCAACTGGCGCAGCAGCTCGCATCCGCCGCACGGCGCAATCTGCGCGAAGAAGAAGAAGAGCGCCGCCGCATTGCCGGCGAACTGCACGACGAACTGGGCCAGAACCTCACCGCCATCCAGACCCGCGTCAAGCTGGCGCAGGGCCGTCTGCAGGAGGCCGGACTCGGCGACGTCGCCGCGGCCATCAACGAGATCCTCGCCGGCATGCGCCGCAGCGTGCGCGGCCTGCTGGAATCGCTGCGCCCGGTCGCACTGGACGAATTCGGCCTGGCGCGGGCACTCGAGGACGGCCCGGTTCGCGATTTGCTGCGCAGCGCCGGCATCCGCTACCGACTGGAGCTGCACGGCAATCTGCGCGTGCTGGACGACGACACCGGCACCACCGTCTACCGGATCGTGCAGGAGGCCGCCACCAACACCGTGCGGCATGCCCACGCGCGGCAGTTCGAGGTGCGCCTGCGCGTCGGCCGCCATGGCGATGCCCTGCTGGTCCTGCTCGACCTGCGCGACGACGGCGTCGGCCTCAGCATGGTGCCGGGACGCGGCGGCGGACGCGGCCTGCAGGGCATGCGCGACCGCGTGCTGGCGCTGGGCGGCCTGTTCCGGCTGCGCCAGGAGCCGCGCGGCGCGCGGCTGCGGGTATTGTTGCGGCAGCCGCTGAATCATCTCGTCGGCGAGGCCGTTGGCGGCCTCGGCTGAGCACGACGGCGGTCCTCACGCATCAAGCACTTGCGTGCCGCGTGCGGCGAGCCATCGATGGCTTGAGGGAGATCTGAGCCTGTTGCGACCGTTCCCTAGGAATCTTTCTGATACCGCGCCTTTAACGTTGCATTTACGCTCGCTTCAGCTTGGGGGCACCGCTGCCTTGAGGCAGTGGCTGCGGATAGGCCGTTTGGGGACGGCCGGTCCGCTTGGCGGGCAAGAAGCCTGCTTGCGGCGGCAAAGGGAGATGCCGTGCTCGTCGTCGGCAGGATGCTGGCGGCGATGCCCGATCGATGGGATCGGGGGCACCGCGGGCGGTCACGGATCACCGTCCGCGGTTTTTATTTGCCGCGCTTTTTCGGGCGCACGTAGAGCACCAGGCTGTGCTCTTCCAGCACATAACCGTGCTTGTCGGCGATCTCGCGCTGCAGGCGTTCGATCTGCTCGCTGACGAACTCGATCACCTTGCCGCTCTCGATGTCGATCATGTGATCGTGGTGGCGGCCGCGCTCCAGCTCGAACACCGCCTGCCCGCTCTCGAAGTTGTGCTTGACGACCATGCCGGCCGCCTCGAACTGGGTCAGCACCCGGTAGACCGTGGCCAGACCGATGTCTTCCTGGTTGACCAGCAGCTGGCGGTAGATGTCCTCGGCGGTCATGTGACGCTGCGCCGATTCCTCGAGGATCTGCAGGATGCGCATGCGCGGATGCGTGACCTTGAGGCCCGCCTTGCGCAATTCGTGGGACTCGGAATCCACCGTCATCTCCGGCGCCGCTGATCCAATCCGCCTCAGTGTATCATCGGGGCTTGACCCCGCCGATGCCCGCCGCATGCCCAAGTTCAATCGCCCTCTCGCCCTGCTGCTCGCCATCGCCTCTTTGAGCGGTTGCGGCATCATCTACAAGCCGGATGTGCAGCAGGGCAACCTGCTGGAGAAAAAGAACGTCGAGGAACTCAAGCCGGGCATGACCAAGCGCCAAGTGCTGGCGCTGCTGGGATCGCCCTCGGTGCAG
>JAJYMF010000272.1 GCA_021787175.1 Pseudomonadota bacterium
CGCAGCAGCGAGACGCTGACTCTGGAGCGGGTCGGCACGGGCTGGACCATCGTCGCCGTGGACTGGACGTCGGCACCATTGCCGACTGAGGAGGCGTGATGAACGCATTGAAGATTGTGCGCAGGGTGGCTCTGCTGCTGATGCTGATCGCACCGGCGGCGGCGTGGAGCGCAACGGTCGTGGAGGTGTGGAAGAGTCCGACCTGCGGTTGCTGCGAGGCGTGGATCGCGCATCTGCAGAAGGCCGGTTTCGAGGTCAAGACCCACGATGTCGCCGATCCCGGCGTGGTCAGGGCCGTTCGCGGCGTGCCGTCGGCGTTGGCCTCGTGCCATACTGCGATGGTGGGTGGCTATGTGATCGAGGGGCACGTGCCGGCCGGCGACATCGAGCGGCTGCTGAAGGAACGGCCGCGCATCACAGGCTTGGCCGTGCCGGGCATGCCGTCCGCTGCGCCCGGGATGGACGTGACCACGGGGTCGAGGGCCCCGTATGCGACACTGGCGATCGATCCGGATGGCAGGACGCATGTGTTTGCCGAGCACGCGGCCGGTCAGTGAACCGGATGTTGACCCAGATCAAGAGCAGGCTGGCTTCTTGTCACTAGGATCGAAGCCGTTATGAGTCGCCGTACCGTCCGTTTGTCTCGCCGCACCCGGCTGCGCATCGCGCTGCTGGCGCTGTGCGCGCTGCTGTTTCAGCAGGTGGCCGTGGCGTCGTATGCTTGCTCATTTTCGCCGTCCATGATGCCCATGGCCGCATCCGCATCGGTGGGCACGGCCAAGCCGAACTGCCTCGGCATGTCGCAAATGGGTCAGCGCGGCGCTGTCATGTGCGCGCAGCACTGCGCGCAGGAAACGCCCGTGCCGCAGGACTCGCGCTTGCCGGCCGTTTCGGCGATCGCGTTGCCGCCGCAGCCTCCGGTACTCTCGTTCGTACGGATCGAAACCTCCTCGCCGTTCAGTCGCGGGACGTCTGACGCCACCCTCGGCCGCCCTCGACCGCTCTCCTGCGTCCTTCTGATCTAGACCCTCATTATTCTCGTATGCGATGGCCGGCTGCGCGTGACGCGAGCCGTTCCTTTACATGCCGATGGGGGTTTCCCATGTCCATGCTTCGCCGCCGGTGCCTTTCCCGCCTGCCGGTTTTTGCAACAACCTTGGCCGCGTCATTGGCGCTGGCCACATGTCCGGCGCTGGCTGCACCGCCGCTGACGCTGGAACGGGCCACGATGCTGGCCGCGGATCATGCGCCACAGGTGCAGGCCGGCCATGCGCGCCAGGACGCCGCTCGTGCCGATCTCGACCGAGCGGGACGCTGGCCCGATCCGCGTCTGGTGTTCGGCGTGCAGAACCTGCCGGTGCAGGGACCTGGCGCATTCAGCACCGCAGCCGATCCGATGACTGCGCGCACGTTCGGGTTCAGCCAGGAAATCCCCTCGGGTGCAGCACTGGCGGCCGAGCGCGCCAGCGCTCGCGCTGCCGAGGGCGCCGCCGTGGCCGGTACCGAACAGGCGCGCCTGGCCGCCCGCCGCAGCGCGGCGGAGGCATGGGTCGCCCTGTGGGCGGCCGAAGAGGCGAAACACCAGCTGAGCGGTCTCGTGCAGCAGAACGAGGTCGCGATCCTCGCGGCCAAGGCGAGACTCGCAGGCGGCAGAGGCTCCGTGGCCGATGCACTCGCCGCGCGCGCAGCGCGTTCCGAATTGGCCAACCGCATGGATGCAGCCACCGCTGATGTGGAGGCCGCGCGCGCCGCGCTGGCGCGCTGGATCGGCAACGACGCAGCGGTCGGCCCATTGGCCGACCCACCCGACTTCGCGCGGCTCCCGGTCAGCGATGCGCGACTGCTGGAAACCCCCTCCCAGCAGGCGCCGTTGCTCGACTGGGGGCCGCGCGAAGACCTGGCGGAAGCGGCGCTGCAGCGCGCCCGTGCCAGCAAGCACCCCGACTGGAGCGTGGACTTCAGCTACGGCGCACGCGCTCCCGGTCTGCCGGCGATGGTGATGCTGCAGGTGGGCGTGCGCCTGCCGCTGTTCGCTGCCCATCGCGAGGATCAGGACATCTTCGCCCGCCGCGCCGACCTCGAGGCGGTGCGCGCCGAACGTGAAGACGCCCGTCGCGCCCAGGTCGAGGCCGTCAACCGCGCGCTGGCGCAGTGGCAGGGATTAGGGCGGCAGGTGCGCCGCGACCGCGAGACGCTGCTGGCGCTGGCGGCCGATCGCAGTGCGGCCGCTCTTGCTGCCTATCGCGGCGGCGGTTCGCTGCAGCCCTGGCTGGAAGCTCGCCGGGATGAAATCACCACACGGCTTGACTATGTCGAGGCGCTCAAGGCCTGGGGCGACAGCTGGGCCCGACTCGCTTTCCTGCTGCCGGAGTACGCGCAATGAACCGCAAACTCATCCTCATCGTTGCGTTTCTCGCGCTGGTCGCGGCCGTCGGGGGTGGCTACTGGTGGGGTCGTCGAATGACGCCCGCAGCCTCCGAACAAGGCGCCGCACCCGCCGCGCGCAAGGTGTTGTACTGGTACGACCCGATGACGCCCGGGCAGCGCTTCGATCATCCCGGGCCGTCACCCACGATGCCCGGCATGCAACTGGTGCCGAAATATGCCAGCGAGTCGGGAACGGGCGAGACGGGCGTGCGCATCAGCCCGGTCATCGAGCAGAACCTCGGCCTGCGCACGGCCGTCGTGCGCGATGGCGTGCTCAAGCGTGAATTGCGCGTGCCCGGCGTGCTGGCCTGGGATCGTCGCCGCTCGGTAGTCGTCAGCGCGCGTACCGACGGCGTGCTGTCGCGCCTGTTCGTGCGCGCGCCGTTCGACCGCGTGCGTGCCGGCCAGCCGCTGGCCGAGTTGCTGGCGCCGGAGTGGAGTTCCGCGATCGCGGAGTACCGTTCCCTGGCCGACGCCCGCTCGAGCGAGGCGCGCGGATTGCGCGGCGCCGCGCTGCAGCGCCTGCGTGTGCTGGGCATGAGTGCGGACGAAATCCGTTCCGCGGACACAGGCGCCGGTGGCGGCATCGTGCTGCGCGCGCCGGTGACCGGCGTGGTCAGCGCGCTGGACGTGCGCCAGGGGCAGCAGGTGCCCGCCGGCACGATGCTGCTGCGCATCGACGACCTCGCGCGGCTGTGGCTGGACGCCGCGATTCCGCAGGCCGAAGTCGCCGGCATCGGCCCCGGCACGCCGGCGCGGATCGAGGTGACGGCCTTTCCCGGCCGGATCTTTGCAGGCCGCATCGAGGCGCTGTTGCCCGAGATCGATCCGCGCACGCGCACCGAAACCGCGCGCATCGCGCTGGACAACCCCGACGGCACGCTGGCGCCGGGCATGTACGCCGACGTGCGGCTGATGATTGCAGACACCACGCCGTATCCCCTGGTGCCCGATGAGGCGCTGATCAGCACCGGCGTGCAGAACCGCGTGATCCTCGATCTCGGCGGTGGCCGCATGCAGCCGCGCGCGGTGCGCATCGGCCGTTCCGCCGGCGGTTACACCGAAGTGCTGGCGGGGCTCTCCGGCGGTGAGCGCGTGGTCACCTCGGGCCAGTTCCTGATCGACTCCGAGGCCGATCTCGACGGCGCGCTGCAGCGCCTGACCGTGCCCCCGGCGCCGGCGGCAGCAAAGCAAGCCTTCCCGGAAGGCCAGGCGCACCCGCCCCTCCCCCCCGGAAGGACTACCAACGCGACCGCAGGG
>JAJYMF010000065.1 GCA_021787175.1 Pseudomonadota bacterium
CGCACCCGCTCTAGCCGGTCCGGACAGCGGCTAGCGACGTCCTCCGTCGGCATTGACGCCATCCATGCTGAACGGGATCGAGAGCAGGCGCATGCCGGCATTCTTCTGCACCACGAAATGCAGATGCGGCCCGGTGGTGTAACCGGTGTCGCCGGACTTGCCGAGAAAATCGCCGGCGCGCACGCGCTCGCCCGGCAGCACGATCACGCTCTCCGGCGCCAGATGCGCATACACCGCCATGCTGCCATCGTCCTGCAGGATGCGCACGTAGTTGGCGCGATCACCGTAGCGTTCGAGGTCGAGTCCGTGGCCGCGGAACTCCTCCTCGACTTCCATCACCGTCCCGCCACGCGCAGCCAGGATCGGCGTGCCGATCGGCACGCCGAAATCCAGCGCATAGCGCGATTGATCGGTCTGGTGGCTGAAGGGCCCGTTGAAACCCTGCTGCAGCGTCCACGCGGTGCCGGCATAGAACGGCAGACGGTAATGCACGTTGTCGGCAGGATCAGCGGCGGGATCGCCCAGCACCGCCTGGCAGCGCACCTCGGCCCGAGCCGGCTGCGCCGGATCGAGGCCGCGCAGGCGGGTGACGGTGCGCTCGGCGTGCGCGGCCAGCGTCAGCCGCAGCGGCAGCGGCGGATCGCTGACGATATTGCTGGCGTCGCTCAGGCTGCAGGCCACCTCGATCGGGCCGGCGACGCGGTTGCTGACCGTGTAGCGGTTGCCGCCGCCGACCGGTTCGCTGTGCAAGACGTAGATCGGCCGCGGCTGGCGATCGGGGATCGCAGGCCCGCTCGACTCGGTTGCCGGCACTGCCGGTGCCGCCGGCGGATGCGGGCGGCGCAGCACGACTGCCGCCGCCATGAGCACCACCAGGGCAAGCAGCAGCAGGGGCAGATGTCGCGACATGGCCGGCTTCGATTCCCGCGTCACGGCCATTATTGACTGACGCGGACGCCGCGGCATGCCGCGCCGGTTGACCGCCGCCCCGCACCGGCGTATCCCGTCCTGACCATCACGATGCTCATGCGCCGCGCCGCTGATGCCGGACACGGCCAGCGGCACGGAGCCCCGTCCACCGCGCGCGACCGTGTGCTGCAGGCACGCATCGGACGCCGGACCGCAGCACCCACCGCGGAGCGCAGCGTGCCGGGTTACGCCGTCAAGATCGTGACCCTGCGCGTCGGCGGCCACGACTACTGTTTGCGCACGCTCAGCGACCGCCAGCAGTTCGCCGATCCCGACGGTGCCGCCGCGCGCGCCGGCATCGGTTCGGCGGCATGGCCCCTGTTCGGCATGCTGTGGCCCGCCGCGCGCGTGCTGGCCGAAGCCGTGAGCGCGATGCCCCTCGATGGCCGCCACGTCCTCGAGATCGGCTGCGGCATCGGCCTACCCAGTCTGGTGCTGCAGCAACGCGAAGCCGACATCACCGCGAGCGACCATCATCCGCTGGCGGCGAGTTTTCTCGCCCACAACGCCGCGCTCAACGCGCTGGCGCCGGTTCCGTTCGTCCGGGCGGAGTGGGCGGATTCCAACCGGCAACTGGGCCGTTTCGACCTGATCATCGCCAGCGACGTGCTCTACGAACGCGGGCACGCCGAACTGCTGGCGGATTTCATCCGCTGCCACGCGCAGCCGCGCGCCGAGATACTCATCACCGATCCGGGCCGGGGACACGCCAACCAGCTCAGCCGCCGGCTGCACGAACAAGACTACGTCCGTAGCGAACGGCGTTGCCGCTTCGAGGAAACCGAAACCGCGCCATTCCGCGGGCGCTTGCTGTGCTATCGACGCGATCCGCGCTGAACGACAGCAGCCGCGCTGCCGCCGACGGCTGCGGTCGCGGACTCCGCGCAGCCCGACCCGCGCGGCGGCCGGATGCGCCAATACGCTGCTTCATACCCGTTCGCGATCAAGATACGAAAACCGCGTAACCCGGATGCTGCGCAGCGGAATCCGGGAATGCGCTTCATCGAGCCCCGGATTCCACCCCCCATGGGGCTCCATTCGGGCTACCCGGCGCATCGATTGAACGCAACGGGGTATCAAAGAGTCTCAGGCCATTCGCCACTGCTGCGCGCGCGCTGCAGCCAGCCGCGCGCGACGGTGCCCGCCGTCTCGCGCTGGACCCGGTAGAACGAGGCGTTGTCCGCCAGGTCGCGCCAGCGTTCGACGTCGCGGGCCAGGCGGCTGAGGTGCCAGGCCATCATGGCCAGATCCGAACGGGACATTTCGCTTGCCGACTGCTCCAGG
Organism: Pseudomonadota bacterium; assembly: GCA_021787175.1. Lineage (GTDB taxonomy): Bacteria > Pseudomonadota > Gammaproteobacteria > Xanthomonadales > Rhodanobacteraceae > Metallibacterium. The sequence goes on from JAJYMF010000065.1 coordinate 2,254, forward strand.
GCGACCGCCAGCAGCCTGGACAGGCTTTGCAGACTCCACAACAGCCCTTGCGCCTGTTCATCGGCCCCGCGCTGGATGGCGCGCAGGCGCTCCACCCCCAGGCGCGCCAGACCCGCGTCGGGAGGCGAGAGCGGCGCATTGCCCTGCAGGTTTTTCAGCAGCGCATCGAGCACCTCGTCGTCGCCGTCGGCAGCGGTGCGCGCCGGCCCGGCGGCGCCCGCTCCGGAACCGGGATCGAAACTTTCCGAACGTGACATCACACTCTCCTCGGGTCGTCCCGCGACGGGGAATCCGGATCCCCGGCCGCCGCATGCAGGGCAGGGTTGGACACAGCTCTTACGGATGCACGAAAGTGGAACAGCGATAAATGGCGTCCAGCGTGAGTCCCGGCAATGCGCGGCATAACGCCAGCGCACGCTGCGGACTGGGCTGGTAGTGGCCGTTCTCCCAGCCCGAGATGGTGACGTTCTCGACATGGATCTGTCGCGCCAGCTCGCGCTGGCTCAAGCCGGCGCGCATGCGCGCCTCGCGGATGGGGCTGGGCACCCGGCACGGCATGCGTCGAATATGGTATTTCCGAACAAGCGATGTCAATGGATTCCGCACGACAGGGGTATGGCGCGCCCATACCCTTGGAACATCGCCGCGCTGGAGTCCCGTGATGAAGAGCTTCGCCGATCGGCTGCGCGAGGCGCGGACCGCCTGCGGATTGACGCAGGAACAGCTCGGCTTCGCGGTGGGGCTCACCAAATCCTCGATCTCGGCCTGGGAGAACGGCCGCGAGACGCCCAGCTTCCACACGCTGCCCAGGCTGCGCGAGGCGCTGCGCCGCTCGCTCGACGAGCTGATCTGCGGCCAGCCCGCGACATCGGGATCGGCCATCAAGGACCAGCGCGCCGAGTATGCCGTGCACGAGGGCAAAGCCGTCGCCCGAGACGCCGCCGAACTGGCCCTGCTCACCCGCTACCGCAGTCTGCCGGGCAAGCGCCGGGCAGCCCTGCTGGAACTCCTCAAACCCGAAGGCTGAACGCCTCCACCGGAGCTCGGTCGCCCGGCGTCTGCGGTGCGCCGCAGCGATGTTGCCGTTCGCCAGCCCTCGACCGTACCCGCCGCTTTGCCTTTACACTGCGGCCCTCATTCGAAGGAATGCCTGTGGCCAAGCCCAACTACTCGTTTGAAAAGCGCCAGCGCGATCTCGCCAAGAAAAAGAAGCAGGACGAAAAGCGCCTGAAGAAGCTGACCAAGGGCGGCGGCACGGCAGTCGATGGCGACGCTCCGGCTGCAACCGGCGGCGACAAGTCGCTGCAGTAATCCGCCCTCACGACCTCGGCAACCGGATTGCGCCCGGGTTGCACGCGTATCCGCCCATGCACTGCGCTCATTACGACGCCGACCGCTGTCGCTCCTGCAGCGAGCTGCCGGTGCCAGATCG
>JAJYMF010000279.1 GCA_021787175.1 Pseudomonadota bacterium
GATGCTCAGCCATTCGGGATAGCGCTCGCCGTCGCGGCGCAGGCTCCAGACTTCGCCGCGCCAGTGGCCGTTGCGGCTCACCGCGTCCCACAGGTCCGCCGGCAGCGGCCGGCCGTCCTCCAGACAGCGCGAGGCAGTGAAATCGAGGCCGACCGCTTCGCCGCTGCTGTAGCCGGTGATGCTGCGGCAGGCGGCGTTGATCGCCAGCACGCGATGCGCGCTGTCGGCGATGATCACGCCTTCGGCGATCGTGCCCAGGGCTTCGGCTGCGGTGCGGCGCTCCTGCTCCATGCGCAGGCGCTCGCTGAGATCGTGGATCACCGCCATGCGCACGGCATTGTCGGTCAGCGTGGCGCCGCTGCTGTGCACCTCCACCGGCACCGCATTGCCGTGCGCGTCCAGCATGATCCGCTCGGCGTCGTTTGCCGGACCATCCGGCAGCGCGGCCTGCGTGCTGGCGGCGGTAGGCAGCGCGAACAGCCCCGCGAAATCGCGGCCCAGCAGGCGATCCTGCGGGAAGCCGGTCAGCGCAATTGCCGCGCGGTTGGCCTCGACGATGCGCCCGCTGCGCTCGTCCACCACCACGATGGCGTCTTCGGCGCCCTCGAGCAGGGTGCGGTAGCGCTCGTCGGAGCTGCGGATGCCGGCCAGGGTGCGGTGCGCGAAGTACAGCCAGATCAGCACCACCAGGCCGGACGCGGCGATCACGGTCCAGAACAGGATGCTGGCCAGCCACGCCGCGCCCAGCGCGATGCTGCGCGAGAAGACGTTGGTCAGCGGACTGACGGTGTCGTTGATGGCGAGGATGCGCTGCGCTTCATGGTCGAGCACGGCACGCGAGGGTTGCGGCTGGGCGTATTCGCGCTGCAGGCGCGCGGCGATGGTGCCGAGTTCGTCCAGATAGGGATCGGTTGCGCGCCAGCTCTGCAGGGCGTCGCGGATAAAGAGCGCGTCCGGAAAATAGTGAATGATGAACATCGTTCCCGAAATGGCGGGCTTGAGGAAATCGCCTTCGGCAAAGGCACTCCTCGCAAGCGCGTAATCGGGGTTGGCAGCCAGCAGGGTATCGCGGGCTTCGCGATCCATGGTGACAATCACCATGCGGTGATGGAACTGCGTCAGTGCGGACGGATCACCGCTGACAGCATAGGCATACAGATCCAGCGTCGCCTGTTTCTGCGTCTTGGACCAGATGCTTTCGGCATTGAGGATGCCGGCGACGGCGACCTGCAGCTGCAGCGCCAGCCAGGTCAGCAGCAGCACGAACCCCACGATGGCGGTGAGGCCGTAGACGAGTGGCCGCAGACGCTTCGCGAGATCCGAAGACAGCAAGTTACTGCGCATCTCTCGCACGGCTGCGGCTCCTGAATGAGGGTTCGGCGGCGGGGTGGATCTTCCCGCCGCCGGAAGCCGGTGCTGCGCGGAACTTCAGGCCGCTACAGAAACCGGCTTGTGCTCGACGCCCGCTTTCGCATAGCAGTGGTCCAGGCTGGCGCGCATGTATGTATAGGATTTGATAACGCACTGGCGGAGGTGCTCAACCTCTGTCGGCGCCGGATCATTTCCCTTGAGTGTGCAGACAATGTCAAGCGCTTCCCAAGGATGGGAATCGTCGTAGTCGGCGTGCAGGGTGAGCCAGCGCATGGCCTTGGCGCGCACGCGGGCATCGAAACCGTAGGCGTAGAGGTCGTCCTGGGTGACCAGGACCGCTCCTTCCCCGGTGGTGCCTTCAACCGCGAAATTGGTCGCGATGATGCCAGCAGCCAGGGTGTCGTTGTGACAGACCTGCCAGCACCAGTGGCTCAGCAGCTGCGTTTCCGGTGCAACCGCCCCGCGCATCACCTCGGCGCGCGGCACGCCTGCCCCCTCGGCCCAATCCAGCCAATAGTCGGCGTGGTTCTGCTCGATGCGGATGTTGCGCACCAGCCAGCGCCGGGCCACGTTATCGCCGCGACTGCGGCCATAGCGGGTTTTCAGCAGGCTCATCGCCATGTATTGCGGGAACTGTTCGATCACCGGCCAGATACCCGCCATGAAATTGCGCATGGAAGCAGGGTCGAGGCGGCCTTCGCGCATGTCCGGCCAGATCGGGTGGTCAAGCACTTCGCGCTTGACCGCTTCGGTGGATTGCAGCAAATCCTGCGCCCACTGCGGGTAGCTGGCGGGATCTTTCAAGGCTCCGGTACGGACGAAATCACGACTCATGGGTGGTGTCTCCAGGGGTGGCCCGGAGTCGTGATAACACAATCGTGAACGATTGTGTCGCTACGGAGCGTGCGCTTATGCAAGGCGTAATACGGCCCGCCGCGCGCGCCGTCGAGGGTGCGCACGGCACGACCGGCCCGTGCCGGCTTGATGGGAGGATGATCCCTACGCGGCCTGCCGCGACGAGCGTTTGCGGTCGTTCTCGGTGAGGTGCTTCTTGCGCAGGCGCACGGCCTTGGGCGTGACCTCGACCAGTTCGTCGTCCTCGATGAACTCCAGCGCCTGCTCCAGCGACATTTTCACCGGCGGCGTCAGCGAGACGTTCTCGTCCTTGCCGGCGGCGCGGATATTGGTCATCTGCTTCTCGCGCAGCGCGTTCACCGTCAGGTCGTTGTCCTTGGCGTGGATGCCGACCAGCTGGCCTTCGTAGATTTCCTCGCCGGCGCCGATCAGCAGGCGGCCGCGCTCCTGCAGGCTCATCAGCGCATAGGGTGGCGCGCGGCCGGTGCCGTTGGAGATCATCACGCCGTTGGGGCGTTTGGCGATCGCGCCCTCGCCGCGCGGGCCGTAATGGTCGAAGACGTGGAACAGCAGGCCGGTGCCGGCGGTGATGGTGCGGAACTCGGTCTGGAAGCCGATCAGGCCGCGCGCCGGAATGATGTAGTCCAGGCGCACGCGACCGCGGCCGTCGGGCTCCATGTTCTTGAGCTGGCCGCGGCGGTTGCCGAGGCGCTCCATCACGCCGCCCTGGTATTGCTCCTCCATGTCCACCACCAGCTGCTCGAACGGCTCCTGCAGCACGCCGTCGATCTCCCTGATGATGACCTCGGGGCGCGACACCGCCAGCTCGTAGCCTTCGCGGCGCATGGTCTCGATCAGCACCGACAGGTGCAGCTCGCCGCGGCCGGAGACGCGGAACTTGTCCGGGTCCTCGGTTTCTTCAACGCGCAGGGCGACGTTGTGCAGGATCTCGCGCATCAGGCGGTCGCGGATCTGGCGGCTGGTGAGGAACCGGCCGGCCTTGCCGGCGAACGGCGAGTTGTTGACCTGGAAGGTCATGCTGATGGTGGGCTCGTCCACCGTCATCACCGGCAGGCCTTCGGGCGCGGCCGGATCGCAGAGGGTGTCGGAGATGGTCAGACCCTCGACACCGGAGATGGCGACGATGTCACCGGCTTCGGCGGCGGGCACCTCGCGGCGTTCCAGGCCCATGAAGCCCAGCACCTGCAGCACGCGGCCCTGGCGCTTCCTGCCGTCCTTGTCGACCACCGCGATCGGCATGTTGGTACGCACGCTGCCGCGCTGGATGCGACCGATGCCGATCAGGCCGACGTAGCTCGAGTAGTCGAGCTGGCTGATGCGCATCTGGAAGGGGCCGTTCGGATCGACCTGCGGCGGTTGCACGTGGCGCATGATCGCCTCGTACAGCGGCGTCATGTCGCCGTCGCGCACATCCGGCTCCAGTCCGGCGTAGCCATGCAGGGCGGAGGCGTAGACCACCGGGAAATCGAGCTGCTCGTTGGTGGCGCCGAGGCGATCGAACAGATCGAAGGTGGCGTTGAGCACCCAGTCGGGCCGCGCGCCGGGGCGGTCGACCTTGTTGATCACCACGATCGGCTTGAAGCCCATCTGGAACGCTTTCTGGGTGACGAAGCGCGTCTGCGGCATCGGCCCGTCCATGGCGTCGACCAGCAGCAGCACCGAGTCGACCATGCTCAGCACGCGCTCGACCTCGCCGCCGAAGTCGGCGTGGCCCGGAGTGTCGACGATGTTGATGCGGTTGCCGCGCCAGGTGATCGCGGTGTTCTTGGCCAGGATGGTGATGCCGCGTTCCTTTTCCTGGTCGTTGGAATCCATCACCCGGTCGGGCACCACGGCGCGCTCGCTGAGCGTGCCCGACTGCTTGAGCAGCTGATCCACCAGCGTGGTCTTGCCGTGGTCGACGTGGGCCACGATGGCGATGTTGCGCAGGTTTTCGATGGACATGCGGCGTCGCCCGGCTTTGCATCCGGGCGCCTGACAATGGAGTGGACTGCCGAGTATAGCGGGGCGCAGCGCCCGGCGGCCAAGTCCTCGCTGAACGAGCCTCGCTCGCGCAGGAGTCGTCTGGGGTGCCTCAGCGGCTGGCGATGCTCACACCAGCCCAGTCAGGGAATACACCGCGATCACCACGAATACCGCGGCAGTCTTGATCACGGTGATGGCAAAGATATCGCGGTAGGACTGCCGGTGCGTCAGGCCGGTCACCGCCAGCAGGGTAATCACGGCGCCGTTTTGCGGCAGCGTATCCATGCCGCCGGAAGCCATCGCCGCCACGCGATGCAGCACCTCCATCGGGATGCCGGCGGCTTGTGCGTTGTGCACGAAGGTACCGGCCATCGCAGCCAGCGCGATGCTCAGGCCACCCGAGGCCGAGCCGGTGATGCCGGCCAATGCAGTTACCGAAACCGCCTCATTCACCAATGGGTTCGGAATCGCCCGCAGTGCATCGGCGACGACACGAAAACCCGGCAGTGCAGCGATCACCGCGCCGAACCCATACTCCGAGGCGGTGTTCATCGAGGCCAGCAGCGCGCCGCCGACGGCGGCCCTGCTGCCATCAGCAAAGCGCTTGAGCACCGGTCGCCACGCGAACGCCAGCACGCAGGCGATACCGGACAGCAGCGCACCCTCGACGGCCCAGATGGCTGCCAGCTTCGACACCTCCTGCACCACCGGCTTGGCCTGGCCAACCACCGTCGGAACGAAGGACAGCGTCGGGCTGTAGAGTTGCGGGATCAGCACGGTGAGTACGCCATTGACCACGCCGACCGCCACCAGCGGTAGCACCGCGACCAGGGGATGCACCAGCCGGTCGCCGGCAAAGGGCTCTGGCTCGTTGCGCAAATCGCTGCCGTAGCCTTCGCCGGCGGAGGCGGCGCGGTGGCGCTGCCAATCCAGGTAGGCCAGTCCCAGGACAAGGATGAATACGGCGCCGATGCTGCCCAGCCACGGCGCCGCCCAGGTGGTGGTGTGAAAGAACGCGGTCGGGATGATGTTCTGGATCTGCGGAGTGCCAGGCAGCGAATCCATGGTGAAGGTAAACGCACCCAGCGCGATGGCGCCCGGGATCAGCCGCTTGGGGATCGCCGCCTGACGAAACAGCTCGGCGGCGAACGGATACACCGCGAACACCACCACGAACAGCGACACGCCGCCGTAGGTCAGCAGCGCGCAGACCAGCACGATCGCCAGGATGGCGCGCTCGCGGCCGACCGCGCCGATGGTGGCGGAGACGATCGCGCGGGAAAATCCGGACAGTTCAATCAGCTTGCCGAACACCGCGCCCAGCAGGAAAACCGGAAAGTACAACTGCAGGAATCCAACCATGCGGTCCATGAACAGGCCGCTGAACATCGGCGCGACCAGCGCGGGATCGGTGAACAGCACCGCGCCCAGGGCGGCGACCGGGGCGAACAGGATCACGCTGTGACCGCGGTAGGCGGCGATCATCAGGAAGGCGAGTGCGATCAGGACGATCAGCAAGGCCATGTGCTCGGGTCCGGCAGCAGCGTGATGACGCGGTGCCCGAGTATTCGTAGTCCCCGCGGGTGCAGACCACTGTACGAAAGTACAAGCGTGCGTTGCTTGTGCATGGCCTAGTCTGCCGACGCCGCACCATCGGGGCGCGAGTCGGGGAAACCATCATGAAACAGTGTCAACTGTCGGTTGCGATCGCCATCGTCCTGGGGTGGGCGATCCCCTCCAGTGCCGTTCACGCTGCCGCGGCGGTCGATCAGGCAGCGGCCCCGGCGCGGGATGCGCAGTCGACCAAGGTCGCCCCGCCGGGCACTCCGCCCGCCAATACCGTGACCAATCTCGAAACCATCAAGGTCACCGCGCGGCGCTATCAGGAAACGCTGCAGGACGTGCCGATCGCGGTCACCGCGTTCACCGCGCGTTCGCTGTTCGACCAGAACGTGCAGGATCTCAGCGATCTGCAGGGCAAGGTGCCCAGCCTGCAGATCTACGCGGCGCGCGGTTCCAACACCACGCTGACGGCCTACATCCGTGGCATCGGGCAGGGCGACCCGACCTGGGGCTTCGATCCCGCGGTCGGCATCTATCTCGACGATGTCTATCTCGCACGCCCGCAGGGCGCGCTGCTGGACGTGTTCGACGTCGAGCGCATCGAGGTATTGCGCGGCCCGCAGGGCACCCTGTACGGCAAGAACACCATCGGCGGCGCGATCAAGTACATTTCGCGGCCGCTGCCCCTGCACGAGGAAGGCTCGGTCGATGTGACCTTGGGTACGCACGGCGAGAAGGACGTCAAGGCGTCCTACGGCAACGCCAGCAAGGATGGGGTCTGGCGCATGCGTGCGGCGGCGGCCACGTTGCACAACGACGGCTACGGCCATGACCTGATCACCGGTAGCGAGAACAGCAACACGGATACCAACGCCGCGCGTTTGACCGTGGGTTTCTTTCCGAACGCCCGCTTCAACGCCCAGTTCGAGGTCGATGGCCTGTCCGACCACTCCGACCCGCGCGGCGCCCAGCGCCTGATCGTCAACAAATTCGATCCCGCCAGGACGCCGCCCCTGGCCAATCCGTTCGACACGCAAAGCGGCATGCCGCCGGTCAATCTGACCAACATGCGGGGTGCCGCGCTGACCCTGCACTACACGCCGGAGGGCAACTGGGAATACAAGTCGATCACCGCCTACCGCGGCTCGGGCACCAATACCAACATCGACTTCGACACGCTCCCGCAGCAGGTGGCCGACGTCAATGCCACCTACAACGATCACCAGTTCAGTCAGGAATTCCAGGCGCTGTATGACAACGGCGACAAGCTGCACGGCGTGATGGGTCTGTACTACTTCGACGGTGCCGCCGACGGCAGGATCAAGAACGTGTTCCTCGGCTATCCGCCCTACACCACGCTGGGCTACGCCACCTATGCCAGCACCGGCGGCAGCATGGATACCCGCAGCGTCGCCGGTTACGCCGACTACAGTTATCAGTTCGATCCGCGCTGGAGCCTGGAGCTGGGCGCGCGTTACACCCACGAAACCAAGACCGCGCTGATTCAGAACTATGCCTATCCCAACCCCGGGTTCAGCACCCCCTCGGCGACGCTGGCCAATTTCCGCGGCTCGACCTCATCGAACAATCTTTCGCCCAAGGTGACCCTGGGCTACAAGGCCAGCGAGCAGGTCAACCTCTACGCCACGGTCAGCACGGGCTACCACTCCGGCGGCTACAACATCCGCGCCAACTGCGCGCTGATTCCGGTTTCGTGCCAGCCGATCAAGGACGAAAAGGTGCTGGCCTACGAACTGGGCAGCAAGATGTCGTTCTTCGACGGCAAGCTGATGATGAACACCGCGCTGTTCCACACCGTCTACAGCAACATCCAGCTGTCGGTGTTCACCTCCTATCTGCAGCCCAATGGTCAGCAAGGCTTTTTCGGCAACTTCACCAACGCCGGCAAGGGCCACATCGACGGCTTCGAAGAGGAGCTCGCCTGGCAGCCGGCGGCGACCTGGACGATCAGCGGCAACCTTGCCTACCTGCATACCAAGTACACCCAGTTTCTCAATGGCGGCGTCAACATTGCCAGCAGCCAGAAATTCACCAACGCGCCGAAGTGGTCTGGCGGGTTGACGCTGTGGAAGCACTTTCCGCTGGCCGATGACGGCGAACTCGTGGCGCGGCTCAACGCCAGCTACCAGACCAAGGTCTATCCCGAGACCACGCTCAGCGAACTGATCGCACAGCCGGGATATGGCCTGATCAACGCCGGACTGATCTGGCGCACCGGTGGGCCGTGGACTTTCAGCTTGCAGGGCAGCAACCTGGCCAACAAGGCCTATCGCACCACCGGTTACAACATCGGCGTGCTCGGCATCATCACCGGTTTCGACGGCCCGCCGCGGATGGTGACCGTCAACGCGCTCTACCGCTTCCAGTAGGTCGAGCGGGCGACCATGCCCGGCGCGCTCGGCTTGTCTGATACGCCGCGATCCCGAGTCGCGGCTACCATGCGATGACCGCGCCACTCGGGGGAGTCGCCAGCGTGCCGTCGGATCTGTGGGTCGCCTGCGCCGGACTGCTCTGGCTGGGCGCGCTGTTTGCGGTCGCCCGCTACGGCGAGCGCAACCCGCGTGCATTGGGCGGGGCTTGGCCCGTCGTTTACGCGCTGTCGCTTGCGGTGTACTGCACGTCGTGGACCTTCTACGGCACGATCACGCAAGCGGTGCGCTCGGGCTGGTGGCTGCCGCCGACCTTCGCCGGCACCATCCTGCTCTACGCGTTCGCCGCCGGTTTGCTGATGCGCATAGTGCGGCTGTCGCGCAAGTCCAACGCGAGTTCGGTCGCCGATCTGATTGCCAGCCGGCTGGGCCATCACGCCGGCCTGGCCGCGCTGGTGACCGCGGTGGCCGTGCTGGGCACGGTGCCGTACCTCGCGCTGCAGCTCAAGGCCGTCACCATGAGCTTCGCCATGTTTCGGCCGCACGACGGCGGGATGGTGACGCCGTGGCACGACAGCGCCCTTTATGTGGCGTTGGCGATGGCCCTGTTCGCCATGCTGTTCGGCACCCGGCGATCCTCGGCAGTAACCCACAATCGCGGGCTGGTGCTGGCGATGGCCTTTGATTCGGCGTTCAAGCTGCTGGCCCTGCTGGTGGTCGGATTGGTGGTGCTGCACCCGGCTGACGTGGTCAGTGCGTTGACCGCCAGGCCGCGCGACGCTTCGGGATTTCCGGCGCTGGTGCTGATGGGTGCACTGGCCATGTTCACCTTGCCGCACCAGTTTCACATCGGCGTGGTCGAATGCCGCGACGCGCGTCATGTGCGTACCGCGCGCTGGTTGTTTCCGCTGTACATGGTGCTGATCGCGCTGCCGATCCTGCCGCTGGCCGAGGCGGGTCGCGCAGCTTTCGCCGGCACCCGCATGGATTCGGATCTGTATGTGCTGGCGCTGCCGCTGGCGCGCGGCGAGCACGCGGTGGCGGTACTGGCCTTTCTGGGTGGCCTGAGTGCGGCCGCCAGCATGGTGGTGGTGGCGACGCTGGCGCTGAGCCTGATGATCGGGCATCACTGGATTGCGCCGCTGCGCCTGCACGCCGGTTGGGGTCAGGTCGAGCCACATGATCTGCGACCGCAGGTGTTGCGCCAGCGCCGCGTGGCGATCCTGGCGGTAGTGCTGCTGGCGTGGGTGTATTCGCGATTGCTGGCCGGCAACGAGGCGCTGGCGGACATTGGCGCGCTGGCATTCTCCGCGTTGGCTGGGCTGGCGCCAGCGGTGCTCGTAGCGGTGTACCGACCGCGGATCGGACCGCGTGCGGTAGCGACGGGACTGGCGATCGGGACGCTGCTGTGGGGCTATCTGCTGCTGCCGCAGCTGACCGGCCTCGATCTCGCCGTGCTCGGCTCGTTGGCGCCGCGGCGTCTGTTCGGTCTGCTCGACTGGAGCCCGCTGGCGCGTGCTGTGACGCTGGGGCTGCTGGCCAATCTGGCGGTGATTGCCATGGTCCAGCGCACCCGCTGGGGGCGTCGCTGGAACCGTCCGCGCGGACAGCCGCTGTCGATCGCGCAGCTGCGTGCGGTGGCGGCCCGCTTCCTGCCTCGCGAGCGGGTTCTGGAACTGCTGCAGGGTGATCAGGACACCGCCGAAGTGGCGCCGGTGATACTCGCCGCTGTCGAGCATGAGCTGGCGGCCGTGATCGGCGCCGCGTCAGCGCGGCTGCTGGTGGAAACGGCCCGCCGCGACCGCAGCGGCCGACTGGCGACGGTGGCGGCGATCGTCGACGAGGCCACGCTTGATCTGCGCTTCAATCAGCGCGTGCTGGGCGCGGCGCTGGAAAACATGAGCCAGGGCATCTGCGTGGTGGATGCCGAATTGCGCGTCGTCGCCTGGAATCGCCGCTACGCCGAAATGTTCGCGTATCCCGAAGGCCTGCTGGCGGTGGGACGGTCGATCGCTGATTTGATCGGCTGCAACCTCGAGCGCGGATTCGCCGGGCCTGGTGCGGTCGCCGAGCGCCTGCAACGGCGCGTCGCGTTCATGCGCGAGGGGCGTCCACATGTATCCGAGCGCCCCTTTCCCGACGCCAGCGTTGTCGAAGTGCGCGGCAACCCGATGCCGGGTGGGGGCTACGTGGCGACGTTCACCGACGTCACCGCGTTTCGCGAAGCCGAGCGGGCGCTGATCCGCGTCAACGAGACGCTGGAACAGCGCGTGGACGAACGCACCGCTGCGCTGCACCAGGCTACGTTGACGGCGCAACGCGCGGATGCGGCGAAGTCGCGTTTTCTTGCGGCTGTCAGCCACGATCTACTGCAGCCGCTGCATGCGGCGCAACTGTTCGCGCACGCGCTGGTCGAGCGCATGAATCGCACCGATGCATCCGATCTGCTCGAGCATCTGCAAGGCGCACTGACTTCCACCGAGAGCCTGCTGGCGGATCTGCTCGACATCGCCCGTCTCGACGGCGGCCAGCTGGCGCCGCGCGTGCACAACTTTCCAATCGCCGAAGTGCTGGACCCTCTGGTCAAGGAGTTCGGCGCGCTGGCGCAGGAGCGCGGGGTACGCCTGCAGACTGTTGCTGCCGGTGTCTGGGTGCGTTCCGATCCGCGCATGTTGCGGCGGATCCTGCAGAATTTTCTGGCCAATGCGCTGCGCTACAGCGAGCGCGGGCGGGTGCTGATCGGCTGCCGCCGCAGCGCCGATGATGTGCGAATCGAGGTGCTCGATACCGGTCCCGGCATCGGTGACGACGAGCGTGAGCGAATCTTCGACGAGTTCCGCCGCGGCCGCGACGCGGTCGGGCAGGGCCTGGGCCTGGGGTTGGCGATCGCCCAGCGCATGGCCGGGCTGCTCGGGCATCGCCTCAGTCTGCATTCGCTGCGCGGGCGCGGCAGCGTGTTCGCCATCGCTTTGCCGCGCGCACGGCCGGCGCCGCGACCGCTGCAGGAGGCCGCCCCGGTGCACGGCCTGGCGCCCGGCGGCGCGCTGGTCGTCGACAATGACCGCGAGGCACTGAGCGCGATGCGCGCGTTGCTGCGGGGCTGGGGCTGGCATGTCTGGGTCGCGAGCGATGCCGCGCAGGCGCTAGCCATCGGCTGCGATCCCGACGTGTTACTGCTCGACTATCACCTCGACCAGGGCGCCACCGGACTGCAGGCGCTCGCGCAACTGCGCGCGCGCCACGCCGACGTGCCGGCACTGATCCTCACCGCTGACCGCGAGCAGGGCGTGCGCGACGCCGTGCGCGAGGCGGGCGCGAGCATCCTGTACAAGCCGATGAAACCGTTGGCGCTGCGGCAGTTCCTGCAGCGCTTGCACCGCGCGCCACGCGCTCGCGAGCGGGTGTCGTAATCAGCTGTCAGCGTGTCCCCAGGGCGCCAGTTCCAGCGTGCGCAGCATGACCCCGGCCTGGGTGCGGTTGCGTACGCCGAGCTTTTCGAAGATCGCGCTGACGTGCGCCTTGACCGTGCGTTCCTGAATCGCCAGACGGTCGGCGATCTGCTTGTTGAGCAGCCCCTGTGCCAGCAGGCTGAGTACGCGGAATTGCTGCTCGGTCAGCGCTGACAGCCGGGCCGCCAGTTCGGCATCGACCGGATCGGTGGTGGCCTCGGCCACCGCGACGGCCAGTCGCGGCGGCACCCACTCGCCGCAATCGAGCACTGCGCGAATGGCGGCAGCGATTTCCTGCGGCGGCGCGCTCTTGGGCACGAAGCCGGACGCCCCGTAATTGAGCGTGCGCCGCACGATGCGTGGATCGTCCTGCGCCGAGATGACCAGTACCGCCACCGCCGGGAACTGCCCGCGTACTGCGACCAGCCCGGTCAGGCCGCGGCTGTCGGGCAGGTGCAGATCAAGCAGCACCAGGTCAGTGTCCGGTGGCGCGCCCAGATGCTGCAGGGCGCCAGCGAGATCGACCGCCTCGCTGATGGCGATATCCGGCACGGCGGACAGCGCCGCCTGGTGCAAGGCGGCGCGAAACAGCGGGTGATCGTCCACGATCAGCAGCGTCGACATCGAGTGCGGTGTCCTGGGGTCAGCTTGTCGTTGTGCGTCGGCGCGCCGATGGCCGATGCCGCGAGCTTAGCCCAGCACTGCCGGCGTCGCAGTGGACCTTCGTACGATGCCCGGCCGTGGCGAAACTGCTAGATTCCGGGCCATGAGGCGCACTTCGATTGCAATCGTCCTGCCGTGGTTGCTGGTGCTGGCGCCGACCTGCGTGGACGCGTCTGCTGGGAGTACGGACATGGATTTTCTGATCAGCCCGGTGCGCGAGACCGTACATCGCCAGAACGACGATCTGCTCAGCGCGGGGCTCGGCCTCGCGGGTCTGCGCGGCGCGCCGGCCGCGTTCGCAGATCCCTCGCAGCCGACGCCGGCGGAGCTGCGCCGGCGCGCGATCCAGATGAGCTGGAAGGGCATCGCCGATCTCGGACCGCTGGGCGGTTACGGCAGCGTCTACGGCGCCGTGCCCGACGTGCCGGGGTGCGAGTACCAGGCTCTGGCGCGCATCCCCGGCGCGCACGCTCCGCATCGTGTGCTGGTGCAGGTGCCGGATGCCTTCGACGCCACGGCGCGCTGTCTGGTGGTCACGGCCTCGTCAGGCTCGCGCGGCGTCTACGGCGCGATCGCACTGGCCGGTGCCTGGGGCCTGCCGCGCGGCTGCGCGGTGGCCTACACCGACAAGGGCACCGGCAGCGACTACTTCGACACCGCCGAGGCGACCGGCGTCACGCTGGACGGCACCCGCGCCAGGGCCGGCACGGCACCGCTCGCATTCCTGCCCGAGCACTACACGCCCGACGACGGCATCGCGATCAAGCACGCCCATTCCGGCGACAACCCCGAGGCCGACTGGGGCCGTGACGTGCTGCAGGCCGCGGCGTTCGGTCTGGCCATGCTCGACCGCGCCTTTCCGGCGCAGGCGCCGTTCACGGCCGCGAACACGCGCATCATCGCCACCGGCCTGTCCAACGGCGGCGGTGCGGTGCTGCAGGCGGCGGGACTCGACGACGCGCACGTGCTCGACGCGGTGGTGGCGCTGGAACCCAACGTCAACACGCCCGGCCACGGTCGCGCGCTCTACGACTACGCGACCGAGGCCGCGTGGCTGATGCCTTGTGCGCTGGCCGCGGCGCGCTTCAACGCCGCGCCGCTGGCACGCCTGTCGGACGGCACGCTGCCGCCGGCCACGCTCGCGCGCTGCGCCACCCTGCGTGCCGCGGGCACGGTGCACGAGGGCACGCTCGCGGCGCAGGCGGGGCAGGCGCTGGCGATGCTGCACGCCTCGGGCTGGACGGACGACGCGATCGCCACCGCGGCGAGTTCGGTCGCATTCGATCTCTGGCGCGCTGTCGCGGTGACCTATGCCTCGTCGTATCTGCGCGCCGGTGTCGGTGCCATGCCCTGCGGCTACAGCTTCGTCTTGGCCGTGCCGGCCAACGAAGACGCCGCGGCGGTGCGCGCGGCGTGGTCGGCCGATGCCGCCGGCATCCCGCCCGGCTCGGGCGTGGTCATCCGCGATTCGCTCGCGTCCGGTGCGGACCCGACCGCCCCCGGCTTGCGCTGCCTGCGCGAGCTGTGGACCGGCGACGGCGCCGATGCCCGCCGTCTGCACGCAGCGGTCGCCGCGACGGCGGTGCGGCTGCCGCGCCGCGAGCTGCCGATCTGGGTGATCCACGGCGCCGCCGACGGCCTGCTGCCGCCGGCCTTCAGCTCGCAGCCCTATGTCGACTGGCTGCGCGCCGAGGGCCGCCATCCGCTGTTCTGGCGGGTGCCTTACGCCCAGCATTTCGACGCGTTCCTGCCGCTGCCCGGTTTCGGCGACCGTCACGTACCGCTGTTGCCCTACGGCTATCGCGCGCTGGATCAGGTGTACGACCACCTGCTGCACGGCACGCCGCTGACCCAGCCGCCGCAGCCGCACGCGCGGCCGCGCGGACCCGGATCGCTCAGCCGCAAGAATCTGGGCTGGCCGGCGGGCGGCTGACAGCGGCGCGACTTGCGGCTACCGTGTGCGCCCGCACTCGTCTCCGGAATCCACCATGACCATCACCGCCACCTTCAACACCGCGCGCGGCGCGATCCACGTGCGCCTGCATGCCGATCAGGCGCCGGTCACCGTGGCCAGCTTCGTCAATCTGGTGCGACGCGGTTACTACAACGGTCTGACGTTCCATCGCGTGATCCCCGATTTCATGATCCAGGGCGGCTGCCCCGACGGCGACGGACGTGGCGGCCCGGGTTACCGCTTCGAGAACGAATGCCGCAAGGACCTCGGCCACGACCGCCCCGGCGTGCTGTCGATGGCCAACGCCGGGCCCGGCACCAACGGCAGCCAGTTCTTCATCACCCACGTCGCCACGCCGTGGCTGGACGGCAAGCACACCGTGTTCGGCGAAGTGGTCGGCGCCGCCGATCAGGTGGTGGTGGACGCCATCCGCGGCGGCGACCGCATCGAATCCGTCACCGTGGACGGCGACGTGGATGCGCTGCTGGCCGCGCAGGCCGCGCGCGTCGCCGAGTGGAACGCGGTGCTCGATCGGGGCTGAGCCGCGCGCTTCCTGGGCGAATGCGGCGGCGACTGCCGCTGCAGGCCAAGTCTCGGGTACTGTCTTCGAGAATCAGAGCCGCTGGAAGCTTGCCCTTCGCCAGCCGCAAGGACTGCCCGAAGAGCCGTCCGTCCTCAGATCTTTGCTTGCAAACCGCGGCAGGATGCCCGGTCTTGCAAACTGATCTTCAGTCCGGCAGCAGGCGATGACCGAGGCGTTCGACGACAGGCAGCGGATCACGAAAACTGGCCGCGGCCTGGACCAGTACGTGGCGCTGGTGCGTACCCAGCGAATCCAGGTCGCCCCCTTTGAACCAGGTCATGGCCTTGAGCGTGACGGCCGGTTCGAAGGCCGGGCCATACAGCGTGCGCGCGGCGGCCAGCGCCTGCGCGAGCGGCACCCCGTGTTCGAGCAGCGCGGCCAGATCGACGTAATCCTTGGCACTGACCCGATCGTGCAGCACCTTGAGCTTGGTCGCCGTCAGATCCAGCAGCGATGCCACCCAGAGCACGCCATCGCGCGATCGGAGGGGTGTGCCGGCACGGCCGAAACCGATCCCGCCGAAAAACGACAGCTTGACGGGATCGTCCTGGCCGGCCGGAACCAGCGACACCGTCAACGTGTCCGGCCCCGCGTCCAGCGTTTGTGCGTCCTCGAGTACCGGCAAATCCCTGCGCAGGGCATCCGGCACGAACGGACGGTCGGAGAAAAAATCGAAATCGACCGATACCCGGTGCCCGAGCTGCAACGCCACCGCCGTGCCGCCATACAGCACGAAGCCCTGCTCCTGCGCGCGCCGCAACGACGGCCAGACGGCCTGCTGCGCTGCCGGCAGGGTGGAAAGCAGGGGATCGAACACCTTCATTCGAAGCTCCGTCGCGGCAACGCAGGCACGTGATCCAGTTCGGCCAGATGCAGACGCAGATGCCAGAATTGCCAGGACCGGGCGGAAAACTGGCCAGGCTCGGCATGCTTCAGCACCCGGCGCAGATGCTCTTCGGGGATGGCATGCTCGAGCGTCACCCAGTCATCCCAGGTGCCGAGGTTCATGATCTGCGCGATGAGCTGATCGGGGTGTTTCGCCACCTCTTCGGGTGTTTTCCACCACAGATAGCGCTTGGCGAGGGCTGCGAGAGGTTGTGGTTGCGTGGGGGGCATCGGGCGCCTCGAATGGTGTAGACATGCATGGTCGGACGCGTGGGACGGTTTCCTACCGGCTATGGCAGTGTGAGGGCAACTTAGTTCTGGCCGAATGAGAAAGTGGCGGCGTTGCACAAGCGATCCCCCTGTGGATGCCTGATGGTCAACGTACCGACCGACCGTCTCACGGATCGAGACGAACAAAAGGATGGGTCAGCAGCCGGACTATACGGCCCGTCGGCTCCTGAAACGTCGCTCAGCGCCTGCTGCGCAACGCCTGCAACCGCCGCGCGGCCGAGCTGAACTTCACCTTGGCAGGATCGAATGCCTCGGGATCGAAGTCGTCGCCGATCCACTCCAGCAGTTCCTCGGCGTCCTCGTCGGCGTCGGCCGGGTTGGCCAGTGCCGCGCAGATGTGCTGGTAGCCGGGGATGCCGCCGCAGTCTTCCGGCGGGCAGGCGCGAGCGCCGGCCAGGCAGCGGGGGTATCTGGCTTTTGCCTCCACGGGCAGGATGTCTTCCAGCAGCACCGTGTGGCTCCAGTCGTCGCCGAAGTCGTAGAGGTAGGTGCAGCGGGCGCCGGGTTGGGCGAGGTGGCTGGCGACGGGCACGTCCCAGTCGGCGAGGCCGGGGTCGGCGCCCCACGGCATGTCGCCTTCCATGGGGATGCCGATCCGCAGGCCGTCGCGTCTGCCGCCGAGGCGGAACTCGTGCAGGTGCGCGTCTTCCCAGCCCATGGCGTCGCTGATGGCGCAGTGCAGGTCCCAGAAGCTCGCGTCGCTGGGCAGCTGAATGCGCCGCCAGACCGGTGGCTTGATGCCGTCGAGGGTGATCTTGAACTGGTGCACGGTGGCCGCGCCAGCCGCCCTGGTCTTGGCCTTCGCTTTGGCGGCGGTCGGCCGGTCGACCTTGGCGGCGGGTGCCGCGGCCTGCGGTGGCGCCGCCGCAAACCACTGCTGGAACAGCATGCGTCCGCGCTCGCATGCGTCGTCATCGAGCGTCACGCTGTGGGCATGGCTGTGCGGGTTGCTGATCAGGCCCTTGGCGTGCAGCCGGTCCAGCGCGTCCCAGTTCAGGGACTTCCAGGCGCGATGGGCGCCGTGGTCGTCGAAGGCGTTGGCCCACAGCAGGGCCAGGACGACGTCGTCGATCCGATCGGTGTCGAAGCGGTCGCTCATGATGGTGTGCGTGGTGTCCGAAACTTGACCTCGGATATTACGCCTCGCAATGTCAGGCGCGGCGCGGGCGGTTGCGATGTCGATGGGGTGGTTCGCGCATGACCGCGACGACGTGCCGCTCATCGCTGGACCGACGAGGGAGTCCCCCCGGCTCTGCCGGACAGACAGTAGAAGTTTGGCGTACGCGGGAGCCCATCGGGGAGACTCCGAGTCGTGAGCCGACATGAAGCTGCGTGATAGCATTCACCTTTTCCATCGTGCGAGAGTCCCCCATGCTCAAGCTCGCCCGGCGCATGAGCCGCGCCAAGCCCAGCGCGATCATGGTGATCGCGGACAAGGCCAGGAAACTCAAGGCCGAAGGCCGCGACATCGTCAACTTCTCGATCGGCGTGCCCAACTTCCTGCCCGGGCCGCACGTCTACGAGGCCGCGCGCAAGGCGCTGGATGCCGACACTGGCCAGTACGGTTCCAACCGCGGCCGCGACGATCTGCTCGACGCCTTCATCGCGCACCTGGCGCGCGCCGGCCTGCCGGGCTACCAGCGCGAGAACATCGCGGTCGGCGTCGGCGCCAAGCAGGTGATCTACAACCTGGCCGAGGCGCTGCTGGACGAGGGCGACGAGATCGCTTTCCCGACGCCCTACTGGACCAGTTACCTCGACATCGCCGAGATCGTCGGTGCCAAGGTCAAACTGCTGCCGTGCCCATCGTCGCAGCACTACAAGCTGACGCCGGACCAGCTCGACGCCGCGATCACGCCGGCGACCCGGGTGTTCCTGTTCAACAACCCGTCCAATCCGACCGGCATGGTCTACACGCGCGATGAAATCGCCGCGCTGGCCTCGGTGCTGGTGCGCAAGCCGGATACCTGGATCATCACCGACGACATCTACCATCGCATGGTGTTTGACGGTCTGGGCTACCACAACTTCGTGCATTCGCGGCCGGAGCTGCGCGAGCGCACGATCTTCATCGACTCGCTGTCGAAGACCTACGGCATGCCCGGCTGGCGCGTCGGCTTCATGGCCGGGCCGGTCGCGGTGGCCAAGGCCGTGGTCACGCTCAACTCCAACCACATCACCAACATCCCCGAGATCGTCACTGCCGCGGCGGTCGCCGCGTTCAGCGGCCCGCAGGATGTGACCGAACGCCAGTGCGCCGATTTCGCGCAGCGCCGCGACCGCGTGGTGGCGGCCCTGACGGCGATCCCTGGCGTGTCCTGCCCGCGGCCGCAGGGCGCGTTCTATGCGTTTCCCGACATCTCGTCCGCGTTCGGCAGGCGGCATGGCAGCACGCGCATCGACAACGATGTCGATTTCTGCGCCGCGCTGCTGGACGCCAAGGGCGTGGCCTGCGTGCCCGGCTCGGCCTTCGGCGAGCCGCGTGCGCTGCGCATCTCCTACACCTGTCCGCCGGCGCAGCTCGATGCGGGGTTGAAGCGGATTGCCGAGTTTTTTGCCGGATTGCAGTGAGGGCGGAACTCGATAACACGGGATCCGGGACCCGGGACCGGGGACCCGGAAAGGCAGAAATCGCGAGCGGATGACGAGCGACTTCGACATCAATCCAGACGCCACGCAACGCCGATCCGCGATTCGCGCAAAGACTGCAGATGCCCGCACCGGATCACGTCCTGAGTGTCGTTCTCGCACGAGTTCGACCCGCCGAGCGGATTAAAGATCGGCAAGTTTGCCCCGCGCACGTGACTCACTGAACCACGGGCGCCTGAATCCGGGGCCCGGGCCCCCGGTCCCGGGCCCCGAATCTCTCCCCGCCTCACCTCATGGAGTCCCCACGATGAAATCCCCCATCCGCGTTGCCGTTACGGGCGCTGCCGGTCAGATCGGCTATGCCCTGCTGTTCCGCATCGCCGCCGGCGACATGCTGGGTCCCGACCAGCCGGTGATCCTGCACCTGCTCGAGATCACGCCGGCGCTGCCGGCGCTGAATGGTGTGGCAATGGAACTCAACGACTGCGCGTTCCCGCTGCTGCGCGGCATCGTCGCCACCGATGACGTCAACGTGGCCTTCAAGGACGTCGATTACGCGCTGCTGGTCGGTGCGCGTCCGCGCGGACCGGGCATGGAGCGCAAGGATCTGCTCGAGGCCAACGGCGCGATCTTCGCACCGCAGGGCCGTGCGCTGAACGCGCACGCGCGGCGCGACGTCAAGGTGCTGGTGGTCGGCAACCCGGCCAACACCAATTCCCTGATCGCGCAGTCCAACGCACCCGACCTCGATCCGAAGTGTTTCACCGCGATGGTGCGACTGGACCACAACCGCGCGCTGTCGCAGCTGGCCGAGAAGACCGGTGCGCACAGCACCGATGTCAAGCGCGTCATCATCTGGGGCAACCACAGCTCGACCCAGTACCCCGACATCCATCACGCCACGGTCAAGGGCCAGCCGGCGCTGTCGCTGGTCGATCGGGACTGGTACGAGAAGGATTTCATCCCGACCGTGCAGCAGCGCGGCGCGGCCATCATCAAGGCGCGCGGCGCCTCGTCGGCCGCCTCGGCGGCGGCGGCGGCGATCGACCACATGCGCAGCTGGGCGCTGGGCACCGCGGACGGCGACTGGGTGTCGATGGGCATTCCTTCCGACGGCAGCTACGGCATCGCGCCCGGTGTGATCTACGGCTATCCGGTCACCTGCAGGAACGGCCAGTACGCGATCGTGCAGGGCCTCGCGATCGATGCCTTCTCGCGAGCGCGCATGGACGCCACCGACAAGGAACTGCGCGAGGAGCGCACCGGCGTCGAGCATCTGTTCGCCGCGCGCTGAATCCACGCGCAGGGGCAAGTACCAAGGGCGGCCTCGGCCGCCCTTGTCGGATGGGGCACCCGCGGCCTCGGCCACCCCCTGGCTCGGGTCGGGCCGCTCGCGACGATGCGCCGCTTCGACCATGGTCGCACCGCGCGCGCGACGTGCCTGCGCTAGGCTGATGGCCTGTATCGGATGACGTGAAAGCAGGATCGCGAAGGGATGCGTTACGAGGATCTGTATCGCCGTTCGATCGAGCAGCCCGAGGCGTTCTGGGCCGACGAGGCGCGGGCGATCCACTGGCACAAGCCGCCCGGGCGCATCCTCGACTACACCAGCCCGCCGTTCCGTGCGTGGTTCGTCGGCGGCGAGACCAACCTCTGCTACAACGCCGTCGATCGGCATCTGGCTGCGCGCCCCGACCAGCCGGCGCTGGTGGCGATTTCCACCGAGACCGGTGTCACCCGCAGCGTCACCTATCGCGAGCTCCATCGCGAGGTGAATGCCTTTGCGGCGGCGTTGCTGGAGCTGGGCGTCGGCCGCGGCGACCGCGTGGTGATCTACATGCCGAACATGGCCGAGGCGGTGTACGCCATGCTGGCCTGCGCGCGCATCGGCGCGATTCACTCGGTGGTGTTCGGCGGCTTCGCGGCGCACAAC